>NZ_JBEOYO010000009.1:0-245427 GCF_040297125.1 Streptomyces sp. NPDC001868
CCCAAACCGGATGACCCGGCCGGGAACGGGGTATCAACATATCTGGCGTTGATTTTTGGCACGCTGTTGAGTTCTCAAGGAACGGACGCTTCCTTCGTACTCACCCAAGATTTCCTTGGGCTTTCCTCCGGGCGCTTCCCTTCGGTGTTCCAAACTCTATCAGTGATTTTCCGGCCCCCTGACCACCACCCTGCAGGCATGCAGAAGGTGACCCCGAGATAGGATCTGAGCGAGTTTGATGCTGCCGGGCTCGGACACAAGGTGCCGCTGACCCCCAGGCAGGAGTACGACTGTACAGCGGGCCGCGGAGCCGGTGCAAATCGCTTGCCGGGGTGGTCTAGACCTCTAATGCGGAGCTATCGTGCGGAACGGGTACTTCATCTGACTCTCCACCCTGGAGGCTTCCCACATGACCACCGTGACGTCCCCTCTTGCAGGACGCGCCATCGGACTGGCCGCCGTACCGGACCCCGTCTTCTCGGGGGCGATGGTCGGCCCCGGCACGGCGATCGACCCCGTGCGTGAGGCAGGGGAAGCCGTCGCCCCGGTCGACGGAGTCATCGTCTCCCTGCACCCGCACGCGTTCGTCGTGGTCGACGGTGAGGGCCACGGGGTGCTGACCCACCTCGGTATCGACACCGTGCAGCTGAACGGCGAGGGCTTCGAGCTGCTCGTCAACAAGGGTGACACCGTGCAGCGAGGTCAGGCCGTCGTGCGCTGGAACCCCGCTGCCGTCGAGGCCGCCGGCAAGTCCCCGGTCTGCCCCGTCGTGGCCCTGGAGGCCACGGCCGACTCCCTCTCCGAGCTCCGCGAGGACGGCGAAGTGAAGACCGGCGAGACGCTCTTCGGCTGGCAGTGACCTCAGGGCCGTACCGGACGGCACGTTCCACAACCACCGCGGCGGCGGGACCCGCCGCACTAGTTCGGAGACAGGTGAGATGGAGACAACGCTGCGAGGCGTCGGTGTGAGCCACGGTGTGGCGATCGGCGAGGTTCGGCACATGGGAACGGCGGTGCTGGAGCCGCCCGCCAAGCAGATCCCGGCGGAGGACGCGGAGCGTGAACAGGGTCGCGCCCGTAAGGCCGTGGACGCGGTGGCCGCCGATCTGACCGCGCGCGGCAACCTCGCCGGCGGCGAGGCCCAGGCCGTGCTGGAGGCCCAGGCCCTGATGGCCCAGGACCCCGAACTGATGGCGGATGTCGAGCGCCGTATCGCCGTGGGGAGCACGGCGGAGCGTGCCGTCTACGACGCCTTCGCCGCGTACCGCGCGCTGCTGGCGGGAGCCGGCGAGTACCTCGCCGGTCGCGTGGCCGACCTCGACGATGTGCGGAATCGTATCGTCGCCCGGCTGCTCGGGGTTCCCATGCCGGGTGTGCCGGACAGCGACGAGCCGTATGTCCTCATCGCCCGTGATCTGGCGCCCGCGGACACCGCGCTGCTCGACCCGACGCTCGTGCTCGGTTTCGTCACCGAGGAGGGCGGGCCGACCAGTCACAGCGCGATTCTGGCGCGGGCGCTCGGGGTGCCGGCCGTGGTGGCGCTGCCGGGGGCCCAGGAGATCGCCGAGGGCACGGTCATCGCCGTGGACGGCAGTACCGGTGAGATCTTCGTGAACCCGAGTGCGGAGAAGAAGGCGGAGCTGGAAGCCGCCGCGGCGGCGCGGAAGGCCGCGCTCGCGGCTTCGAGCGGGCCGGGGGCGACCTCCGACGGGCACAAGGTTCCGCTGCTGGCCAATGTGGGCGGTCCCGCCGACCTGCCGGCGGCCGTGGAGGCCGGGGCCGAGGGTGTCGGGCTGTTCCGTACCGAGTTCCTCTTCCTGGACGACAGCAAGTCGGCGCCTTCCGAGGAGAAGCAGATCGAGGCGTACCGGCAGGTGCTGGAGGCCTTCCCCGAGGGGCGGGTGGTCGTGCGGGTGCTCGACGCCGGCGCCGACAAGCCGCTGGAGTTCCTGAGCCCGGCCGACGAGCCGAACCCGGCGCTCGGTGTGCGGGGGCTGCGGACGCTGCTCGACCACCCCGAGGTGCTGCGGACACAGCTGACGGCGCTCGCCAAGGCCGCCGAGGGGCTGCCGGTCCACCTCGAGGTCATGGCGCCGATGGTCGCGGACCGCACGGACGCCAAGGCGTTCGCCGACGCGTGTCGTGAGGCGGGGTTGCGGGCCAAGTTCGGTGCCATGGTGGAGATTCCGTCGGCGGCGCTGCGGGCGCGGTCGATCCTGCAGGAGGTCGAGTTCCTGTCGCTGGGGACCAACGACCTCGCGCAGTACACGTTCGCGGCCGACCGGCAGGTGGGTGCGGTGTCCCGGCTGCAGGACCCGTGGCAGCCCGCGCTGCTCGACCTGGTCGCGCTGTCCGCCGAGGCGGCGAAGGCCGAGGGCAAGAGCTGTGGGGTCTGCGGCGAGGCGGCGTCGGATCCGCTGCTCGCGTGTGTGCTGACCGGTCTGGGTGTCACCTCCCTCTCGATGGGTGCGGCGTCGATTCCGTATGTGCGGGGGACATTGGCGAAGTACACGCTGGCGCAGTGCGAGCGTGCCGCGGCCGCCGCGCGTGCGGCGGACACGGCCGAGGAGGCTCGTGGCGCGGCGCAGGCGGTGTTGTCGGGCGAGTAGTCGCGCGGCGATCGGTCGGCGTCGAGGGGCGCTCCACTTCCGGGTGGGGCGCCCCTCGCCCGTTCAGTGGGTGTGTCCGTCCGTGGCCGGGCCCGCCCCCTCGATGTCGTCCCCGAGGTCGGGTGGGGTGCAGTAGTCGACGCCGGACTCCGGGGAGACGAGGTCTCCGGATTCCATGTCGGTGCAGTAGGCGTCGAAGACCTCGCCCGCGGTGAGGGGGGCGAGGCCGTCGCCGCGCAGGCGCCAGCCGTAGACGCGGTCGGTCGTGTCCGGGGTGGTGGTGCGCATGACGAGTCCGCCGGGGCTTCGGGTGGCGAGGCCGAGGGCCAGGACCGTGGCGAACTCCAGGGCTTCGGACTCGTCGAGCCGGGTGGCGCCTTCGTCGTTCTGGTCGGCGTGGAGGACGGCGGACAGTGCTTGGGGCTTGGCCGAGACGCTGCACACGAGGTGGCGTTCGCCGGGGGCCGCGGTGTCGAGGATGCGCCTGAGCAGATGCATGGCGCGGGCGAAGGCGGCGCGTCCGATGTCCTCGCCGCAGGAGGCGCACTCGCCGATCTGGGCGAGGAGTGTGGTGGCGTACTCCCAGGTGGCGAGGCGGACGGCTTCGTCGATCAGTTCGGGGACGAGCTCGGCGAGGGGCTGGCCCTCGTACGGCACGGCGGCTCCCGTGGCGGACAGTTCGGCGGTGAAGCGGGTGCGGCTGGACGGGGTGTCCGGTTCGAGGCCGGTGTCGGCGCAGAACTCGGCGTACTCCTCCGGGTCGAAGAGGGCGACCGTGGTGTGGTTGCCCTGCGCGGCGAGGGTGCTGAGCAGGGCTTCCACTTGGCGGAGGTAGGTCGTGTGGTCGTCGAAGGTGAAGGTGCGGTAGCGCCGCATCGCGGTGAAGTCGTGCTCGTCGGCCAGCAGGCCGATGGTGCCCGCGATCTCGCGGCGCAGGACCCTTCGCATGCTCTGGTGGCTGGTGTGTGCCATGTCTTCCCCCTGTGCGAGCAGTCGATCAATGCTCACTCACAGTAACCGGCACCACTGACAACGCCCTTCGGCCGAGGGTGGTCAGGCGCGGTCGCGGGCCAGGGCCTCGTAGAAGCGCAGGAGGTCGAGGTTGTCGATGGAGCCGGGGTTGACCGCCTTTTCCAGGGGAGTGCCCTGGAGGAGGCGTTTGACGGGGACTTCGATGCGTTTGCCGGTGAGGGTGTGGGGGACGCCGGGGACCTCGATGACCTCGTCGGGGACGTGGCGTGGTGACAGGTTCTCGCGGATGGTCCGCTTGATGCGGTCGAGGAGGGCCTCGTCGAGGGTGGCGCCCGGGGCGAGTTGGACGAAGAGGGGCATCCAGTAGCCGCCGTCGGGCTGTTCGATGCCGATGACGAGGGATTCCTTGATCTCGGGGAGGCGTTCGACGGCTTCGTAGATGTCGGCCGAACCCATGCGGACGCCCTGGCGGTTGAGCGTGGAGTCGGAGCGGCCGTGGATCACGACGGATCCTCGGGAGGTGAGGGTGATCCAGTCGCCGTGGCGCCAGACGCCGGGGTAGGTGTCGAAGTAACTGTCGTGGTAGCGGGTGCCGTCGGGGTCGTTCCAGAAGTGGATCGGCATGGACGGCATGGGGTTGGTGACGACGAGTTCGCCGACCTCGTCGACGAGGGGTTTGCCGCTGGGGTCCCAGGACTGGAGGTCGGTGCCGAGGCTGGGGGCCTGGAGTTCGCCGATGTGGACCGGCAGCGTGGGGACGGCTCCGGCGAAGCAGGAGCACACGTCGGTGCCGCCGCTGACGGAGGCGATCCAGAGGTCCTCGCGGACTTCGTCGTGGAGCCAGCGGAAGCCGTCGGGCGGGAGCGGGGAGCCGGTGGTTCCGACGCACTGGACGCGGGAGAGGTCGTAGTCGCGGCCGGGGTGGATGTCGGCCTTGCGGCAGGCCATGACGTAGGCGGCGGAGGTGCCGAAGAGGGTGGCGCCGGTGCGTTCGGCGACGGCCCACTGGGCGCCGGTGTCGGGGTAGCCCGGGCTGCCGTCGTACAGGACGACCGTGGTGCCGGTGAGGAGGCCGGAGACGAGGAAGTTCCACATCATCCAGCCGGTGGAGGTGTACCAGAAGAAACGGTCCTCGGGGCCGAGGTCGCAGTGCAGGCCGAGTTGTTTGAGGTGTTCGACGAGGATGCCGCCCTGGGACTGGACGATGGCCTTGGGGAGGCCGGTGGTGCCGGAGGAGTAGAGCACCCACAGCGGGTGGTCGAACGGGACCTGTTCGAAGGTCGGTGCGACGTCCGCGGAGGTCAGGGCGGACCACTCCAGGGCGCCCTCGGGGGGTTCGGTGCCGAGGACGGGGATGTGGACGACGGCGCGCAGGGTGGGCAGTTCGCGGCGGAGTTCGGCGACGATGTCGCGGCGGTCGTGTTCCTTGCCGCCGTAGCGGTAGCCGTCGACGGTGAACAGGACTACGGGTTCGACCTGTTGGAAGCGGTCGAGGACGCTGCGGGCGCCGAAGTCCGGGGCGCAGGAGGTCCAGACGCCGCCGACGGCGGCCGTGGCGAGGAGGGCGACGACGGCCTGGGGGATGTTCGGGAGGTAGCCGCTGACGCGGTCGCCGGGGCGTACGCCGAGGGCGCGCAGTTCGGCGGCGAGGGAGCCGACCTGGCGGCGCAGTTCGGACCAGGTGACGGGGCGCTGTTCGTGGGTCTCGTCGACGTGGAGCAGGGCCGGTTCGTCGGCGCGGGTGTCGGCGGCGCGGAGGGCGTGTTCGGCGTAGTTGAGGGTGGCTCCGGGGAACCACTGGGCGCCGGGCATGGCGCGGTCGCCGAGCACGCGCGCGTAGGGGGTGGAGAACCGTACGTCGAACCACTCCGTGACGGCCTTCCAGAACGTCTCGAGTTCGTCGACGGACCAGCGGTGCAGGGCCGGGTATCCGCCCTCGGCGGGGGCTCCGTGGTGCTGCGCGGCCCAGGCCTGGAACTTGGTGACCTGGGCCCGGGCGACGCGTTCCGCGTCGGGCTGCCAGAGCGGCGAGGGGTTCGCTGGGGTCATGGGGCGGCTCCCGGGACTGTGCGCGTGGTGTGCGTCGGGCGCGCGCACGGGCAGGGGTGTGCGCGTGACGCGGCTGACACGGACGATGCCATGTGATCGACTTCCGCACCAGGGTGAGCCGCAGATGGACGGCGACGTGAAGATGTGCTGTCACCACGGGTGAACGGAAGTTGAACGGCTCACACGAATGGCCCGGTCAATGGCAGGGTGAGCGCCATGGACGGTCGTGACCTGGTGCGTTCGGTGAAGGCGTTCGGTTCGGCGGGGGCGGCTCAGGGGCTGCGCACCGTACGGGCCGCGTGGCGCAGGAGGCGTGCCGACGCCGCCGGGTTGCCGGCGCGGGGCGCGGAGCGGGCCCGGGTGCCCGGGCCGGTGGTGGATGTGGAGCCGGCCCCCGGGGGCGGGATCGTCCGGTTCGGCCGGTCCGCGCTGCGGGTCACCGTGGATGTGAACGGGGCGGTCTTCTGGGGCTGGGACGGGGCCGGGCCGCAGCCGTCGTACGCGCTCGCGGGCCGGTGCCCGGAGCCGGATCCGCGGGCCCTTCTGGAGCCGGACAAGGACGGCGGCTGGCGGGTCGTGGCCGAGCGGGTGACGGTGGTCGTGTCGCGGCATGGCGCCGTGGAGGTGCGTACGCCCGGTGGAGTGACCCTGCGGCGTGATCTGCCACCCCGGTGGTGGGAGCCGGTCGGTGGGGGCGAGGCGCGGTGGGTGCAGCGTTCCGAGGTGCCGGCGGACGCGCGGTTCTTCGGTCTGGGCGGCCGGGCGGCCGGGCCCCGGTTGCGTGGCGGAACGTATCGGCTGTGGAACACGGATCCCGGGCACACGTTCGCGCCCGGCGACGATCCGCTGTACATCACGATGCCGGTGCAGATGGTGGTGGCGGACGCGGCCACGCATCTGGTGTTCCACGACACCACGTGGGACGGCTCGGTGACGCTGCGGGAGGGCGAGGAGGGGGCCGGGTCGGGGCACGACCGGGCGGGGACGTCCGAGGTGCGGATGGACGGCGGGCCGCTGCGCTGCTGGGTGATCGTGGGCACCCCCGCGCGCGTGCTGCACGCCTGGGCCGCGCTCACGGGCGCTCCGGCGCTGCCGCCCGCGTGGGCACTGGGGCATCATCACGCGCGGTGGGGCTTCGGCAGTGAGCGGGAGGTGCGGCGGATCGTCGCGGGCTACCGGGAGCACGGTCTGCCGCTCGACGCGGTCCACCTGGACATCGACCACTACGACGCCCATCGGGTGTTCACGGTGGACACGCGGAACTTCCCGAAGCTGCCCGATCTCGCGGACGAGTTGCGGCGGGACGGGATCCGGATGGTGTCGATCGTGGACGCGGCGGTCAAAGCGGAGCCGGGCGACGCGGTGTTCGACAGCGGGACGGCCGAGGACGCGTTCGTGCGGGACGCCGCCGGGGAGGTCGTGGAGGGCCTCGTGTGGCCCGGGGAGTCGGTCTTCCCGGACTTCACGCGTGCGCGTACGCGCGCGTGGTGGGGCGGTCTGTACGAGGAGCGGCTGGCGCAGGGCTTCGCCGGGTTCTGGCACGACATGAACGAGCCGACGTCGTTCACGGCGTTCGGCGAGAACACGCTGCCCCGGTCGGTGCGGCACGATCTGGAGGGCCGGGGCGGCGATCATCGCGAGGCGCACAACGTGTACGCGCTGTGCATGGCCCGCGCCGGGTACGAGGGGCTGCGCGGGCTGGTGCCCGAGGAGCGGCCGTTCGTGTTCTCGCGCTCCGGGTGGGCCGGTATGCAGCGCTACGGGGGCACGTGGTCCGGGGACGTGGCGACGGGCTGGCCCGGGCTGCGGGCGTCGCTCGCGCTGGTGCTGGGGCTGGGGCTGTGCGGGGTGCCGTACTCGGGGCCGGATGTGGGCGGGTTCGACGGGAGTCCGTCGCCGGAGCTGTATCTGCGGTGGTTCCAGCTCGGCGCGTATCTGCCGCTGTTCCGTACGCACGCGAGTCTGCGGGCGGGGCGCCGGGAGCCGTGGGAGTTCGGGGAGGAGATCGTCGGGCACGCGCGCGTGGCGCTCGTCGAGCGGCGGCGGCTGCTGCCGTACTTCATGACGCTGGCCCATCTGGCGCGTCGTACGGGGGCGCCCTATGTGCGTCCGCTGTGGTGGGGCGCGCCCGAGGACCGGACGCTGCGCGACTGCGAGGACGCGTTCCTGCTGGGTGACTGTCTGCTGGTGGCGCCGGTGCTGGACCCGGGCGCGGACCGGCGCGCGGTGCAGCTGCCGCGGGGGCGCTGGTACGACACGGTGACCGGACAGGCGTACGAGGGGCCGGGGCAGGTGCTGCTGGAGGCGCCTCTGTCGCGTATCCCGGTGCTCGCGCGCGCGGGTGCCGTGTTGCCGGTCCGGGGCGCCGACGGCGGCCTGGAGCTGGAGGTGTGGGCACCCGCGCGCGGGCGGGCGGGGGGCGGGCTCGTGGTGCCGGACGCGGGCGACGGCTGGGACGAGCCTGAGGTCGAGCGGTACACGGCGCGCTGGGAGGGGCCGCGTGTGGTCGTGGAGCGGGACGGGGACGACGGTCCGGTCGAGCCTTCGTATCCCGTGAGGGTGCGCGGGCTCGACCGGGAGTGAGCCGGGTTCGGCTCGGACGGGGTTTCGGCTCAGATGTAGCGGCCTTCGAAGAACGCCTGGACGGCCAGGGTGTGCAGGGGGAAGGCGAGTTCGGTGGGTCTGCGCAGCAGGTGCCAGCCCTCCGTCTCGTCCGTGCCGACGGACTCCGGCAGGGTCGCGGCCGGTCGCTCAGGGAGCAGTCCGAACAGCAGCAGATGGCCGTCGGGTGAGCTCATGGCGTCGGCGAGGCGTACGTCGCGGTCAGCCACGCAGATACCCGTCTCCTCCTTGAGTTCACGGGCGACGGCGTGCTTCCAGTCCTCCCGGTGGTCGATGAAGCCGCCGGGGAGGGCGGTGCCCCCGCGCGCGGGGGCGATGGTCCGTGTGATCACGACGAGGGCTGTGCCCTTGGTGTCGTACACGGGCTGGAGGGCAACCGCGACGGGGAGCGGATTGCGGTAGGCCACTGTGCGGCAGGCCTCGCAGGTGCGGGGCCAGCCGGAAACGCCCTCTCCGTAGGGCGCTCCGCATCTCGAACAATGCGAGTCCGGTGCGGAGTTGGCGGGTGGGTGTTGATTTACGGACACGCGGCGGACTGTATCCGATCATCTGCTCGTCGTCCTGCCGGGGCGGCTCATTGCGCCATGCCGCCCGAGCCGGCGGGTACGCGGGAGGGCCGGCCGGAACCACCCCCGTGGGCCCCGGCCGGCCCTCCCGATACTGCGACGCCGAAAGGGGCTGGCTGGTTCTCCCGCGGCCTGCCCAATTCGGAATGTCCGTGGGAGACTTCCGACAACTGACGATCCATCAGATTCGTAGCCGGTCCGCGTCGGATCCACATCGCATACGCACCGCATACGCGTCGCATACGCGTCGGCCGCGCATCGGATCTGCTCCCCGGGAGGGACTTTGTCGCGAAGTCGCACACCTGTGGTCGCCGGCTGGTTCACCGGGGAGGGCGAGGCGTTCCGGCTGCTCGGTACACGCTGTTCGGCGTGCGCCTCGGTGTTCTTCCCGCGTGAGGACGCCCTCTGCCGCAACCCGGGCTGTCCGGGTGGTGAGCTGCGCGAGGTGCCGCTGTCGCGCCGGGGCCGTGTGTGGTCGTACACCGACGGCCGGTACCGGCCTCCGTCACCCTACGTGTCCGATCCGGAACTTCCGTGGGAGCCGTACGCGTTGATCGCTGTGGAACTGCCCGCGGAGCGCCTTGTGGTGCTGGGACAGGCGGTTCCCGGGGTCACCGTCGCCGATCTGGCGGTGGGCATGGAGGTGGAGGTCGTCCCCGGTGTGCTGAACGAGGACGCGGAGACGACCTGGACGACCTGGCACTGGCGGCCGACGGGGGTGAGGGCATGACGGGCGAGGTGGCGGTACTGGGCGCGGGCATGCATCCGTGGGGCAAGTGGGGACGGAGTTTCGTCGAGTACGGGACGGCGGCTGCGCGCGCGGCGCTGGCCGACGCGGGGGTCGACTGGCGGGAGGTCGGCTCGGTCGTCGGCGCGGACACGGTGCGTGGCGGCTATCCGGGCTATGTGGCGGGGGCGACCTTCGCGAAGGCGCTGGGCTGGCAGGGGGCCCGGGTCACCAGCGTGTACGCGGCGTGCGCGTCCGGGGCGCAGGCGGTCGGCACCGCGCGCGCCCAGATCCTCGCGGGCCTGGCGGACGTGGTGCTCGTCGTGGGCGCGGACTCGGCCCCGAAGGGGTTCTTCCGGCCGGCCGGCGGGGACCGGGCGGACGATCCGGACTGGCTGCGCTTCCGGGTCCTCGGGGCCACCAATCCGACGTACTTCGGGCTGTACGCGCGGCGGCGGATGGCGGTGCACGGGGACACTCCGGAGGACTTCGCGCGGGTCAAGGTGAAGAACTCCGCGCTGGGGGCGCTCAATCCGTACGCGCGCTACCGCAAGCGGGTCACCGCGGAGGAGGTCGCGGCCTCCGCCGTCGTCGCCGATCCGCTGCGGCTGCTGGACATCTGCGCGACCTCGGACGGGGGCGCGGCGCTGGTGCTGTCCAGCATGGAGTTCGCGCGGCGGCACGGCGTGGCCGACCCCGTGCGGATACGGGCGGTGTCGACGGTGACGCCCCGCTATCCCAACACGGTGCTGGACCTGCCGGACATCGCCACGGATTCGGCGGTCGCGGTGGCGCCGCCGGAGGAGACGTTCCGGGCGTCGATCGCGCGGGCGGCGTACGAGGAGGCGGGCGTCGGGCCCGGTGAGCTCTCGTTCGCCGAGGTCTACGACCTGTCCACGGCGCTGGAGCTGCAGTGGTACGAGGACCTCGGGCTGTGCGGGGAGGGCGAGGCCGCGAAGCTGCTGCGGGACGGTGCGACGGCGCTGGGCGGGCGCATACCGGTGAACGCCAGCGGGGGCCTGGCCTCCTTCGGGGAGGCGGTTCCGGCGCAGGCGATCGCCCAGGTGTGCGAGTTGGTGTGGCAGTTGCGGGGCGAGGCTACCGACCGGCAGGTCGAGGGGGCGCGGGTGGGTATCAGCGCCAATCAGGGGCTGTTCGGGCACGGGTCGGCGGTGATCGCCGTTCGATGACCGGCGTTCGGTGTTCTCGGGCAGGTGTGCGCACGCCCTGTGACGGCCTCGGAATGCTGCGTGAACAGCTCATGAATCGCGTTCCGGGTCGCCTCGGCGGCGCCATCATGCTCCCGTGCACTCCTGGTCGGACACGCTTCGCTTCGCCTTCCAGCCGGTCGTCAACCTGACGACCGGAGGGGTCGCGGCACTGGAGATACTCGCGCGTCCGGAGGCCGGTGACGTCCTGGCGGAGGCCCGCCGTGACCCCGAACTCGACGGCAGGCTGGCCGCGTCGGCGATCCGGGCGGCGGCCCGCCGCGAGACGCTGCTGCCGCTGCATGTGAACGTCTTCGCCGCGACCCTCGCCGACCTGGGCGGGCTGGCCGCGCTGCGGGACGCCGTACGGGAGGCGGGCCGCCTGCCGTGGGAGGTGACCGTCGACGTCGTGCCGCCGTACACGCATGTGCCGCGACCGGCGCTGCTGGAGGCGGTCGCCGTGCTCCGGGGCGAAGGCTTCGGGATCTGTGCGGACGGGGTCGGCGACGGTGACGTGCCCCTGCGGTTGCTGGTGGATCTGGGGCCCGACCTGGTGAAGCTGGACGCGTCGCTGCTGGCGCGGCCCGCGGCCGTACGGGCGATGCGGACGCTGTGCGATCAGGTGGGCGCGCTGCTGTCGGTCGAGGGGGTCGAGACGGAGACGCAGTGCGCGGCCGCGGTGGCGGCGGGCGCGCAGTTGGCGCAGGGCGAGTTGTTCGCGCCGCCCGCGCGGCTGCCCACGGCCGAGGTGTACGTTCCGCCGCTCTCCCCCGGGGTCTCGGCTCCCGCCTCGGGGCCTTCGGTGCGGCAGTTCCTGCGGCCGGCCGCGCTGCTGCCGGTGACGGCTTCGGCGGGCGAGGTCCGGGCGTTGCTCACCGGCGCGCCCGAGGTCTCCGGGGTGCTGCTCGTGGACGGCTCGGGGCGGCCGGTGCGGTCGGTGCACCGGTCGCGGTTCCTGCTGTCGCTGTCGGCCCGCTACGGGCACGCGCTGTACGCCGACCGGCCGGCCGCCAGGCTCGGTGATCCGCCGCGTACGGTCGGGGTCGACGCCACGGCGTGGGAGGTGCTCGACGTGGTGGCGGTCGGGGACCGGGACCGTACGTCCGACGATGTCGCGGTCGTCGACCGGCGCGGGCGGTGCGTGGGTGTCGTACGGCTGGCGGATCTGCTGCGGGCGCTCGCGGAGAGCCGGGTCGAGGAGGCGGCGGGGCTCAATCCGCTGACGCGGCTGCCCGGTTCGGACGCCGTGACCGGGGAGGTGGACCGGTGGATCGCGGACGGCCGGGTGTTCGCGCTGAGCTGGCTGGACGTCGATCACTTCAAAAAGGTCAACGACGGGGCGGGGTTCGCGGCCGGGGACGAGCTGATCCGTTCGGTGGGGCGGGTGTTGCAGCACACCGCGACGGGTGCGACCCGGGTGGGGCACATCGGCGGTGACGACTTCCTGTTCCTCGCCGAACCGGAGGGGCTCGATCCGCTGGCCGAGGCGATGCTCGACACGCCCTGGTCCGCCGACGGGCTCGCCGTGACGCTGTCGCTGGCCACGGTCGTGTGCGTGCCCGGCAGCGTCACCGACCACCGGCAGGCAGCTGCGTGTCTGGCGCCGCTGAAGAAGGCGGCCAAGGCACTGGGCGGGGCCAGTTGGGTGCTGGGACGGGCCGGAGCCCCGGGGCACGAGGTCCGGCGAGGAACGGACGCCGTGGCGGCGGGGTAGGGCGGGAGCGGCACCGCGGCGGTGGCGGGGTAGGGCGGGGAGCCGGCACCGCGACGGTGGACGAGGCAGGGCGGGAGCGCGGCGCGGCGCTGGCGCGGGGCGGAGGAGCCGAGGCCCGGGGAGGCAAGGGCAGGGCGGGGAGGTCTGGGCGGAGCGGCCTGGGCGGAGGGGGCGGCCGGCCCCGTCCGGGCGAAGGGGACGTGCGGTCAGCCCGGCGCGGACGAAGGGGACGTGTGGTCCGCGCGGGTGTGTGCGCCCCGTAGCCGCCCTCAACCGTTGTCGTCCTTGTTCTTGACGCCCCCTGGGTGCCGGTGAACACTTCCGGTGTCGGTCGGCATCGCCGCATTCGGGCGTCTTTGCGCACAGCGCCGCTCGGGCTTCCCGCCCGCGCAACGGGCCATCCACCACGGGCGATTCGGCTGCGACGGCACGCTCGTCACGGACGCCGGGCGGGGCGCGGGACCTCCCTGCCCTCGGCTGACGTAGCCATGGGAACGCACCCTGCACGCAAGGTCCGGGGTCGATCGCTCCGGGCCGGGGCCAAGGAGCCGCCATGAGCAACGGAGACATATTCGTCGGTGAGGTCATCGGTACGGCGATCCTGATTCTCTTCGGCGCCGGTGTGTGCGCCGCCGTCACTCTCAGGTTCTCGAAGGCGAGGGCATCGGGCTGGATCGTCATCGCGTTCGGCTGGGGCTTCGCCGTACTGGCGGGGGCCTACACCGCCGCTCCCCTCTCGGGCGGGCACCTCAATCCGGCGGTGACGATAGGGATCGCGGTCGACACGGAGACCTGGGACACCGTGTGGGTGTATCTGCTCGGCCAGATGGTCGGCGCGATGCTCGGCGCCGTCCTCGCCTACCTGGTGTATCTCGCGCAGTTCCGGGCGAACGTCCGCGAGGAGGGCATCACCGAGGGCACGGCGCACGAGCCGACGCCGACCCTCGGGATCTTCTCCACCATCCCGGAGATCCGGAACCCGGTCGCCAATCTGATCACGGAGATCGTCGCGACGATCGCCCTGGTCCTGCCGATCCTCGCCTTCGGGCGGAACACGGGCATCGGCATCGGCCAGATCCCCGGCGAAGAGGCCGGGATCTACGGCTCCGGCATCTCGGTCCTGCTGGTGTCCTTCCTGGTCGTCGGCATCGGTCTCTCCCTCGGCGGGCCCACCGGCTACGCGATCAACCCGGCCCGTGACCTCGGCCCGCGCATCGTGCACACCTTCCTGCCGATCCCGAACAAGGGCACCTCGGACTGGGGTTACGCCTGGATCCCGGTCGTCGGCCCCCTGGTGGGCGGCGCCCTCGCGGGCCTCGTCTACGGCGCGGCCTTCTGACTCAGCCTTCTGACGCGGCCTTCTGCGGCCTTCTGAAACGGCCTGCCGACGACGCGACCGACGCAACACGTGAATCGACGTAAGACGTGAGGGGATGTCATGCCGGACAACGCCCAGAAGTACGTCGCCGCCATCGACCAGGGCACCACTTCGAGCCGCTGCATCGTCTTCGACCACGGCGGCGCCATCGTCGCGGTCGACCAGCGGGAGCACCGCCAGATCTTCCCCAAGCCGGGGTGGGTGGAGCACGACGCCACCGAGATCTGGTCGAAGGTGCAGGCGGTGGTCGCCGGGGCGATCGCCAAGGCGGGCCTGCGCGCGGACCAGATCAGCGCGCTCGGCATCACCAACCAGCGCGAGACGACGGTCCTGTGGGACCGCGCCACCGGCAAGCCCGTGCACAACGCGATCGTCTGGCAGGACACCCGTACCTCGGCGCTCTGCAACGAACTCGGCGGCGCGGACGGACAGGATCGGTTCCGTGAGCAGACCGGTCTGCCGCTGGCCAGCTACTTCTCCGGCCCGAAGGCCACCTGGCTGCTCGACAACGTGCCCGGCCTCAGGACCCGTGCCGAGCGCGGCGAGATCGCGTTCGGCACGATCGACTCCTGGCTGATCTGGAACCTGACCGGCGGCACGGACGGCGGCCGGCACGTCACCGACGTCACCAACGCCGGGCGCACCATGCTGATGAACCTGGAGACCCTCCAGTGGGACGCCTCGATCCTCGCCGCGATGAACGTCCCGGAGGCGATCCTCCCGGAGATCAGGTCCTCCGCCGAGGTGTACGGCACCGCCGTGGGCCCGCTCGCCGGGGTGCCCGTCGCGTCGGCGCTCGGCGACCAGCAGGCGGCGGTGTTCGGCCAGGCCTGCTACGACGTGGGCACGGCGAAGAACACGTACGGCACCGGCAGCTTCCTGCTGCTCAACACCGGAAGCCGGCCCGTGCCGTCGAAGAGCGGGCTGCTCACGACCATGGGGTACAAGATCGGCGGCGAGGCGCCGGTGTACTGCCTGGAGGGGTCGATCGCGATCACGGGGGCCCTGGTGCAGTGGTTCCGCGACCAGCTCGGCATCATCCGTACCGCCGACGAGATCGAGCCCCTGGCGGCGAGCGTCGAGGACAACGGCGGTGCGTACATCGTGCCCGCGTTCTCGGGTCTTTTCGCCCCCTACTGGCGCTCGGACGCGCGTGGGGTCGTCACGGGGCTGACGCGGTACGTCACCAAGGCGCATCTCGCGCGCGCGGTGCTGGAGGCGACGAGCTGGCAGACGCGTGAGGTCGTCGACGCCATGTTCCAGGACTCCGGGGTGCGGATCACGACCCTCAAGGTCGACGGCGGCATGACGAAGAACAACCTGCTGATGCAGCACCAGGCGGACGTCCTGGACGTGCCGGTGATCCGGCCCCAGGTCTCGGAGACGACCTGCCTGGGCGCCGCGTACGCGGCCGGGCTCGCGACCGGGGTGTGGAACGACCTGGACGAGCTGAAGTCGCACTGGCGCAAGGACGTCGAGTGGACGCCGTCCATGGAGGCGTCCGTCCGTGACCGCGAGTACCGCAACTGGCGCAAGGCGGTGGAGAAGAGCCTCGGCTGGCACGAGGACGACGCGAGCTGAGATCGGGGCCCACGCGCGCGTCCGTCCGGCCGGCCGTCCGTCCATCCGTCCGTCCACGGAGAACGTGGGACGGGGACGTGGAACGGCGAGCCCCCACGCGCGCGTGTCATGAAGCCACGGCTCGTACCCCTGTCGGCGGGGGTACGGGTCGTGCCTCAGGTGGTGGTGGCGGGCTGGCGCGCCGCGTGCGCCATCGCGTGCCGGACGACGGCGACCAGGACGTCCTTGACCGAGTCCCGCTGGCGCGCGTCGCACAGTACGACCGGCACGTCGGGGTCGAGGTCGAGGGCGCCGCGGATGGTCTCGGCCGGGTAACGTGCGGCGTGGTCGAAGCAGTTGACGCCGATCACGAAGGGGATGGAGCGCCGCTCGAAGTAGTCGATGGCGGCGAAGCAGTCCTCCAGACGACGGGTGTCGACGAGCACCACGGCGCCCAGGGCGCCGGAGGCCAGTTCGTCCCAGAGGAACCAGAAGCGGTCCTGTCCGGGAGTGCCGAACAGATACAGCACCAGGTCCTCGCGCAGGGTGATGCGCCCGAAGTCCATGGCGACGGTGGTGGTCGTCTTGTTCTCCACACCGCTGATGTCGTCCACCGGGCGGCCCGCCTCGGTGAGCACCTCCTCGGTGCGCAGCGGCTTGATCTCGCTGACCGCGCCGACGCAGGTCGTCTTGCCCACGCCGAAGCCGCCGGCCACGAGGATCTTGAGCGTGACGGGCTCGACCGGGGGTTTGCCGCGCTCAGAGCGCCCGAGGATCATCGGTCTCTTCTCCTGCTGGATGGTTGTCGCGCGACGGTGGGCCGTAGCCGTCCGCCGCCCGGGGTTTCGATGACCTCTCCGTGCCGCTCAGAGCGCCCGGAGGCCGTTGATCACGTCGCGCAGGATGCTCTCGTCCACCAGCTCGGCGGGCGGGACGGGGCGCGTCACATGGACGAGTTCCTCGTCGACGAGGTCTCCGACGAGGACACGGACGACGCCGACGGGCAGATCCAGGTCGGCGGCCAGTTCGGCCACCGACTGGGGGGTGTCACGGCAGAACTCGACGATCCGGACGTGCTCAGGGGAGAGGGAGTGATCCTCCTCCGGGTCGTCGACGTGCGGTTCCGTGACGACCACGGCGATCAGGTCGAGGCGGTGCTGGATCGCGTGGTTGGTCCGGCCGCGTGTCATCGCGTACGGACGCACCACTGGTCCGGCCTCGTCGTCGAACCAGTGGCTTCTTCCCTGACCGTCTCGGCTCATGCCATCCCACTACCCGCCGTGGGGGACATCGGTGCGCGGGGCGGAGCCCAGATGTACGCCGACCCGCTTGACGAGGAGGGTCATCTCGTAGGCGACCTGGCCGATGTCGGCGTCGGCGTCGGCGAGGACGGCCAGGCAGCTGCCGTCGCCCGCGGCCGTGACGAAGAGGAAGGCCTCGTCGAGTTCGACGACGGTCTGCCGGACGCTGCCCGCCTCGAAGTGACGGCCGACCCCCTTGGCGAGGCTGTGGAACCCGGAGGAGACGGCGGCCAGGTGCTCGCTGTCCTCTCTGGTGAGGTCCTCGGAGACGCCCGTGGGCAGTCCGTCGCTGGAGAGCACGAGTGCCTTGCGGATGCTGGCGACGCGCTGCACCAGGTCGTCCAGGAGCCAGTTCAGCTCCCCGGACGTGCCGGTCGCGGTGGGCCCTTCGGCCTTCGGTGCGGTCATCGACCGTCCCCCTCCATCGTTGCTCGTGGTGCTGAGACGTCCGGGGCGTCGTCGCCCTCGGCGTTCTCCTCGCGGCCGCGCCGCCAACCCCGTTGGAGCGAGGCCATACGGCTGCGTACCTCGTCGGCGTCGCGTTCGCCGAGGTCCGGGCGCCCCTCGGGGCGGGACCTCTCACGTTCGGCGCGCCGGTCGGGGCCGTCCTTCAACTGCGGTGCCAGGTTGGCCTGTCGGACACGGCGGGGCAGCGGGCTCGGAGCCGATTCTGCCTGGTCGGTCGTCGTGTCCGTGCGCGGGGTGGGCTCGCCCGCCCCGTACTGCGAGGTCGTCGGGGCCGCGCCGCCCGCAGGGGTCGTACGGCGGCGCTGGGGCAGGGAGGGGCCCTCGGACCCGCCGAGGGGCAGGGCTCCGGCGCGGTGCGTCCCGGGGAGGGGGGCGGGGCCGGTGCGGTCCGTTCCGGAGGGGGCCGGCGCTTCGGCCCGGTCGCCGCGCAGGGCGGTGAACGGCCGGGTGCCGGCGCCCCCTTCGGAGCCCGCCGTACGGCCCTGCTCGGGCTCGTCCTCCGTGTGCCCCGCCCTTCCCCCGGTCACCGAACGGCCGTGCGAGCTGACGAGATGCGGGGTACGGCGCTGCGGCAGCGGTACGGGCCCGAGCGTCGGGTCGGGGTCGGTGAGGGGGGCCTGCCTGCCTTCGCCGTCGTGTGCCGGCCGCTGCTGTTCGTCGGTGACACCGGTGAGGGAGCGGTGGGGCCGGAACAGTCCGCCCCGCTCGGCGTCCTCGTCGGCGAGGGTGGCGGGGAAGCCGTCCAGCCGCTCCAGGTCGACGGGTGCCTCCAGTTCCACCGGGCCGTCCAGGATGGCGGCGGAGAGCCCCGGGAGCCGGACCGGTACCTGGGAGAGCGCCGCGTTGCGTTCGTCCTCCAGCTGGGCCTCCCGGGTGGGGTGGGCGCGGTCGAGGCGGAAGCCGATGCCGTTGGTGTCGGGGACGTCGTCGGTGAGCAGGGCGTCGGGGATGAACAGCACGGCGGTGGTGCCGCCGTACGGGGAGGGCTGGAGGGAGACGCGGACCTTCTGCCGCTGGGCGAGCCGGCTGACCACGAAGAGGCCGAGCCGGTCGGTGTCGGAGAGCTCGAAGTCGGGGGTCTCGGCGAGCTTGAGGTTGGCGTCGAGGAGCGCCTCCGCCGACATGCCGAGGCCCCGGTCGTGGATCTCCAGGGTGAAGCCGTTGGCGACACGCTCGCCGAGCACCTGCACGGCGGTGTGCGGGGGCGAGAACACCGTGGCGTTCTCCAGGAGTTCGGCCACGAGGTGGGTGAGGTCGGCTACCGCGGGGCCGGTCACGGCGACCCGGGGCAGCCGGCGGACCTCGATGCGCTCGTAGTCCTCGACCTCGGCGACGGCCGCGCGGACGACGTCCATGAGCTGGATGGGCTTGCGCCACTGCCGGGACGGGGCCGCGCCGGACAGGATGACGAGGCCCTCGGCGTGCCGCCGCATACGGGTCGTCAGGTGGTCCAGGCGGAACAGGTCGGCGAGTTCGTCGGTGTCCTCGGTCCGGCGTTCCATGGTGTCGAGGAGGGTGAGCTGCTTGTGCAGCAGGACCTGGCTGCGGCGGGCGAGGTTGACGAACACCTCGGAGATGCCGCTGCGCAGTTCGGACTGCTTGACGGCGGCCTCGACGGCCGCCCGCTGCAGTGTGTTGAGGGCCTGGCTGACCTCGCCGATCTCGTTCTTGTCGTACTCCAGGCGCGGCACCTCGGTCTCCACGTCGACCTGTTCGCCCGCGGCGAGCCTGCGCATCACGCTCGGCAGCCGCACGCCGGCGGTCTCGTGGGCCTCCTGGCGCAGGCGGCGCAGGTCGCGGATGAGGACGCGGCCGATGCGGACGGACATGAAGAGCGAGACGAGCAGGGCGAAGAGGCCGAGGACACCGGCGACGGCGGCCTTCAGGATGACGTTGGTGGCCAGCGGGCGGACTCGGTCCTGATAGCGGTCGCCCGCCTCGACGTTGAGGTCGCGGAGGTCGGCGAGCACGGGCTCGACCGAGGTGTCCCAGCTCTTCGCGGTGACCCCGGTGGGCCTGCCGGGGTCGGAGGCGATGACGGCCTGTTCGACCGAACGCAGGGGCGCGGAGCTCGCGTTCTTCCAGTAGCCGTCGAAGCGGTCGCGCTCGGCGGAGGGCAGCTGCGGCAGGCTGATCTCGTACATCAGGGTGCGCTGGGCGACGAGGTCGGAGAAGTCGCGGATCTCCTCCTGGCTGATCCGGTTCGCCACGAGCACCGAGCTGAGCAGGGCGTCCTCGCGGGAGAGGAGTTCGCGGGCGCGGCTGACGTTGACCAGGGCGCGGCCCTGCTTGTCCATCTCCACGTTGTCGAGCGCGGGGAGGTTGCTCAGCAGGGTGAAGCAGGGGTCGACGAGCTCGTTGTAGTGGCCGAGGGTCTGGGGGACGGTGACGGTGCCGTTCTCGACGCTCGCACGCAGGGAGGGCAGGGTGTCGAGGGCGTCCAGGATCGCGGTGAGATGCAGTGAGGTGGCCTCGCCCATCTCGTCCCGCAGTTCGGAGTCCTGGGCGTGCCGGCGGAACTCCTCGACGGCGGTGTCCGTGGCGGAGCGGCTGCGGTCGAGTGCCTCGACCGCGTCGGAGGCCCGGGGGTCGGCGAGGTAGACGAGGGTCTGGCGGCGTTCCTGCTGGAGGACACGGATGGTGTCCTCGGTGGGGAAGCCGACCTGCTCGACGATGTCCGCCACCCTGAAGAGGTCGCCGGCCTCACGGCCCGTCAGCACCGTGGCGAACGTCCAGACACCCGTCAGAGCCACCAGGGGCACGAGCAAGAGCGCCACGATCTTCCGACGGATCGATTTCCCGCGAAAGCGCATGGCCTCCCCCAGCTCGACCCCCGCCAGGCCCGGGGGCACACATGTGCGTCAACAAACGGCGTGAGCCTACTACCGACTCACACGTATCTCGAAGAGCCGACCGGACGCTCTCTCCGGCAGAGGCGAACCGGACATGGGGAGTTGTCCGCCCTTTGGGGGAGATTGCTCCCCCCCTGTCAGGCACTTGAACCCATGGCATCCCGTCGGCGAAGTCGACCAGTTGGCCGGATTTTTTCGTTCCGCGGGAATCTTCGACGCACGTCGATCGTCTTTCTGTACGGGAATTGGGGGCGGAATCGGCCACAGGTCCCGCAAGCCGCTTTCAGGCGGCGTGAACCGGAGGAAGTCGGGCACCAGTGGGGGGCCGGGTCTCAGGATCCGGTGACTGTTGGTCCACCGGCGGTGGGGAGTGACGAGTTGATGGGCACGGCGGAGCGGCGCGTAGCGCCCGGGGACGGAGCGGCGACGCCCGAGGTGGCGGCGCGGAGCGCTCAGGCACGGGATCGCGGCCTCCTGACGGGGGAAAGCGTCGTGGTGGCAGAGGTGAAAGAACGGAAGATCTTCACCCGTGGCGACGAAGAGCTGGTGTATTACCGGCCGTTGTGGATCGAGGAGCCGGCGCGCAGGCGACGGCTGCCCGACCCGGTGCGGACGGCGGCGGTGCGCGCGGTCCTCATCATCGCGGTGACGCTGATTCAGGCGATGGTGGCGTTGCTGTGCACCCTGGCGGGTTCCTGGCTGGCGTTCCCCATGGTGCTGAGCAGCGTGGCGAGCACGGTCGCGGCGACATGGGGCGCGCTGGACGTCTGGGTGACCCGCCAGGTGTGGAACCAGCGCAACGGCGTGATCTCGGCCCCCAGCAGCACGGCGCGCTCGCTGCGCCGTGAACGGCGCCGGGCCCGCCGCGAGGTACGGGCGGCGGAGCGCACGCAGGAGCGGATACGCCGCAGGGGCGGCGCCGGGCAGCTGTCGCACCCGTAGGACACCGGGGGCGGGCCTTCATGACCCATGGCCCGCCCCTCGAGCATCCCGCAGGCGCCCGCCCCCCTGTGAACGTACGCAGGGGGCCATGGCGTCGCGGGTGCACCGGAAGGGTGGTGTGCTGGTGTCCACCGGGCACCACATCGGGATCTTTCGCGAGTGGCTCCCGCAGCAGGTGAGGGCGGTTCCCTCGTTGTCCAGGCTTCCGACCAGGCGTGTCGACCGTCACATTCGGCCTCCTTTTTGGCATAGAACGCGGTCTTCCGGTTAGGCGCCCAGCCGCGAGGGCGCCGGCCGTACGGCGCTGACCAGGAGGAACGAGAGACATGCCCGAACTTTTCATCGGCGGAGCATGGCGATCCGCGCTCGATGGGCGGACCCGCGAGATCCGCTGTCCCGCCGACGGCAGCCTGGTCGCGGTCGTCGACGAGGCCGGCGGCAAGGACACCGTGGAGGCGATCACGGCCGCCCGCCGCGCCTTCGACGAGGGCCCCTGGCCCACCACCTCGCCCGCCGACCGCGGGGACCTGCTGCTCCGGGTGGCCGACCTCCTCGTACGCGACAAGGACGCGCTCGCGCGCGCCGAGTCCCTCGACACCGGCAAGCGGCTGGTGGAGAGCGAGTACGACATCGACGACATCGCGAACTGCTTCCGCTACTTCGGGCGGGCGGCCACGGCCGAGACGGGCCGGGTCGTCGACACCGGCCAGGCGGGCGTCGACAGCCGGGTCGTGTACGAGCCGGTCGGGGTGTGCGCGCTGATCACTCCGTGGAACTACCCCCTCCTCCAGACGGCCTGGAAGGTCGCCCCGGCCCTCGCGGCAGGCAACACCTTCGTGCTCAAGCCGAGCGAGCTGACCCCGCACACCGCGATCCATCTGATGCGCCTCCTGGAGGAGGCCGGGGTGCCTGCGGGCGTGGCCAACCTGGTCCTCGGTGCCGGCCCCGAGGCGGGCGCCCCGCTCTCCGACCACCCGGACGTGGACCTGGTGTCCTTCACCGGCGGTCTGCAGACCGGTCGCCGGCTCATGGCCAACGCCGCCGCGAGCGTGAAGAAGGTCGCCCTGGAGCTGGGCGGCAAGAACCCGAACATCGTCTTCGCCGACGCCGACTTCGACACGGCCGTCGACATGGCGCTGACCGCGGTCTTCCTGCACTCGGGGCAGGTGTGCTCGGCGGGCGCCCGCCTGCTGGTGGAGGACTCGCTGCACGACCGTTTCGTCGACGAGGTCGTCCGCCGGGCCAAGGAGATCCGGCTCGGCGGCCCGTTCGACGAGCGGGCGCAGACCGGGCCGCTGATCTCGGCGGCCCATCGCTCGAAGGTCGAGGAGTACGTCGCCCGGGGCATCGCCGAGGGCGCGGTGCTGCGCTGCGGCGGCGAGCGGCCGGGCGGCGACGCGTACGACAAGGGCTTCTACTATCTGCCGACCGTCCTGGACGAGTGCGTGAGCACGATGTCCGTGGTCCAGGACGAGTCGTTCGGGCCGGTGCTGACGGTGGAACGGTTCAGCACCGAGGACGAGGCGGTCCGGCTGGCCAACGACACGATCTACGGTCTGGCCGGTGCCGTATGGACGACGGACGAGGCCAGGGCCCAGCGGGTCGCGGCCCGGCTGCGGATCGGCACGGTGTGGATCAACGACTACCACCCGTATGTGCCGCAGGCCGAGTGGGGCGGCGTCAAGCAGTCCGGCTTCGGCCGTGAGCTCGGGCCGGCGGGGCTCGCCGAGTACCGCGAGGCGAAGCACATCTGGCGGAACACGGACCCCTCACCGCAGGGTTGGTTCGCCTAGCGTCCTTGTGACGCGGGCCATATGAGGCGTAGTCATATCTCCCTCACCACTCCCGGCACGAAGTCTCGGCACCATGTCTCGGCACCCGCGCCCCGGCGCCCGTGTCCCGGCACCCGCAAGAGCCGCTCCCCTCCTCCCCAAGGCCCCTCAGGAGTCCGCTCATGACGACCATCGAGCAACCCACCGGACCGAAGAACACCTCCGACGACACCGAACTCACCGAGTTCGGCTACAAACCCGAGCTCAAGCGCACGCTGGGCAACTTCCACACCTTCGCCGCCGGGATCAGCTACATCTCGATCCTGACCGGCACCTTCCAGCTGTTCTACTTCGGCTTCGCCAGTGGCGGCCCCGCCTACTGGTGGTCGTGGCCGATGGTGTTCGTCGGCCAGTTCATGGTCGCGCTCTGCTTCGCCGAGCTGGCGGCCCGCTACCCGGTCGCGGGCTCGGTCTACAACTGGTCGAAGAAGATAGGCAATCCGCATCTGGGCTGGCTCGCCGGCTGGATGATGCTGACCGCCTCCATCGTGTCGATCGCGGCGGTCGCGCTGGCCTACCAGCTGACGCTGCCCCAGATCTCCGACGTGTTCCAGATCGTCGGGGACGGCACCGGCAAGTACGACGTGGCGACCAACGCGGTCATCCTGGCCGCGGTACTGATCCTGTTCACCACCCTGGTGAACGCCTTCGGCGTCAAGCTGATGGCCCGGATCAACACGGCGGGCGTGTTCATCGAGCTGATCGCGACCGTCGTACTGATCGTGCTGTTCGCCGTGCACATCACACGCGGCCCGCAGGTGGTCCTCGACACCAACGGCACCGGCGCCTCCTACGGCAACGGATACCTGGGCGCGTTCCTCGTGGCCTCGCTGGCGTCGGCGTACGTCATGTACGGCTTCGACACGGCCGCCTCGCTCGGTGAGGAGTCGCTGGACCCGACCCGGAACGCGCCGCGCGCGATCATCCGGGCGATCGTCGCCTCCTTCGTCCTCGGTGGCCTGATCCTGCTGCTGGCGCTGATGAGCGTCTCCAGCCTGAAGGGCGAGCAGCTGTCCACGGACGGGCTGCAGTACGTCGTGCTCAATGTGCTCGGCCCGACGGCCGGCAAGGCGATGCTGTGGTGCGTCCTGATCGCGGTGACCGTCTGCGCCCTGGCCGTGCACACCGCGGCGGTCCGGCTGGCGTTCGCGATGGCCCGCGACAACAATCTGCCCGCCTCCTCGAAGCTGGCCAAGTGCCACCCGAAGTTCCAGACGCCGGTACTGCCGACCGTGATCATCGGGGTCCTGGCCCTGGGCATCCTGGTCGTCAACATCCGTCAGCCGCAGATCTTCACCGTGGTGACCAGCATCGGCATCATCATGATCTACCTGGCCTACCTGGGCGTCACCGTGCCGATGCTGGTGGCCCGGCTGCGCGGCAAGTGGCAGCCCGCCGGGGACGGCCGGTTCTCGCTGGGCCGCTGGGGTCTCGCCGTGAACATCCTCGCCGTGCTGTGGGGCGGGGGCATGGCCCTCAACCTGATCTGGCCGCGGGCCGCGGTCTACAACGCGGCCGCCCCGTTCCACTGGTATCTGCAGTGGGGCGCGGTCCTCTTCGTCGGGATCATCGCCGGCGGCGGCTTCGCCTACTACTGGTTCATCCAGCGGCACAAGACAGGCGTGCTCGCCGAGCACCGCGCGGCCGCCGAGACCGGGACGGTGCCGCCGGCGCCGCCCGCCGCGCCCGTCATCTCCCCGACGGCCGACCGCTAGCCGACTCCCGAGCATCCGACACAGCATCGCAGAGCACCACAGCACAGCTGCTCAAGAGCACAGCACCCAGGAGGTCAACTCCCCATGAAGGAAGACGAGTTCGACTACGTCGTGGTCGGCGGAGGCACCGCGGGAAACGTGGTCGCGGCCCGGCTCTCGGAGGATCCGTCGGTCACGGTGTGCGTCCTGGAGGCGGGCCCCAGCGACGTCGGCGACGACGACGTCCTGAAACTGGAACGCTGGATGGGCCTGCTGGAGTCCGGCTACGACTGGGACTACCCGGTCGAGCCACAGGCCCACGGCAACAGCTTCATGCGGCACGCGCGGGCGAAGGTCCTCGGCGGCTGTTCGTCCCACAACTCCTGTATCGCCTTCTGGGCACCGGCGGAGGACCTCGACGACTGGGCGGCCGGAGGCTGTACGGGCTGGTCCGCGGCCGACCTCTTCCCGCTGTACCAGCGGCTGGAGACCAACGACGCGCCCGGCGACCACCACGGCCGCACCGGGCCGGTGAAGCTGCGCACCATCAAGAGCGAGGACCCGTGCGGCAACGCCCTGCTGAAGGCGTGTGCCCAGGCGGGTATCCCGACAACGCCGTTCAACACGGGCGCGACGGTGGTCCGGGGTGCCAACTGGTTCCAGATCAACTCCGACGAGAACAACATCCGGCAGTCCTCGTCGGTGGCGTATCTGCACCCGATCATGGGCAGGCGGCCGAACCTGGACGTACGCACCGGGGTCCGCGCCAAGAAGCTGGTGCTGGAAGGGCGGCGCTGCGTCGGCGCCGAGTATCTGGACCCGGACCTCATCCACACCCGGACGGTGCGCGCCCGGCGTGAGGTCATCGTCTCCTGCGGCGCCATCGACACCCCGAAGATCCTGATGCTCTCGGGCATCGGCCCCGCCGAACAGCTGCGCGAGGTCGGCGTGGACGTGGTCGTGGACTCGGCGGGCGTCGGCGAGAACCTCCAGGACCACCCCGAGGGCGTCATCATGTGGGAGGCCGCGCAGCCGATGCCCACCGAGTCCAACCAGTGGTGGGAGGCGGGCATCTTCTACGACACCGAGCCGGGCCTCGACCGGCCCGACCTGATGTTCCACTACGGGTCCGTCCCGTTCGACATGAACACGGCCCGGCACGGCTACCCCACCTCCGAGAACGCGTTCTGTCTGACACCGAACGTCACTCGGGCGAAGTCCCGGGGCACCGTGCGGCTGCGCACCCGGGACTACCGGGACAAGCCGAAGGTCGACCCGCGCTACTTCACGCACGAGCACGATGTGCGCGTGATGACGTACGGGCTTCGTCTCGCCCGGCAGATCGCGGCGCAGCCCGCGCTGAGCGGGTGGGCCGGGGCCGAGCTGGCGCCCGGGCCCGATGTGCAGACCAACGAGGAACTGCTCGACTAC
Source organism: Streptomyces sp. NPDC001868 (assembly GCF_040297125.1). Taxonomy (NCBI): domain Bacteria; kingdom Bacillati; phylum Actinomycetota; class Actinomycetes; order Kitasatosporales; family Streptomycetaceae; genus Streptomyces; species Streptomyces sp. NPDC001868. The sequence goes on from NZ_JBEOYO010000009.1 coordinate 25,926, forward strand.
ATCCGCAAGACCCACAACACCGTCTACCACCCGGCCTGCACCGTGAAGATGGGCGCGGACGACGACGCGTCGGCGCCGCTGGACGCGCGGCTGCGGGTGAAGGGGGTCGAGGGGTTGCGGGTGGCGGACGGGTCGGTGATGCCGGATCTGGTGACCGTGAATCCGTGTATCACGACGATGATGATCGGCGAGAAGTGTGCGGATCTTTTGAAGGCCGACGCGTAGTCGCCGCGCCGGCAAGGCAGTGGGGAACTGCGGGTCCGTTGTGGCTGGTCGCGCAGTTCCCCGCGCCCCTTCAGGGGGCGGAGCCCCTTCTACAGGGTGCTGCCGGACGTCGGCCTCTTGTACATGCGTGTCGCCGTGATCTCCGTGTGTGCTGTTTCGCCCGGCTGGGGTTGCAGAGGTAGGCCCGGGCGGAGGTGTTCCTCGACGCTGATGTATTTCAGGCCCGCTCGTAGGTCGGCGTCGTTGCGGAGGCGGATGACCAGGGGGAACTCCGCCAGGGCGGTCGTGTCGAACAGGCCTGTGGTGTAGAGGAGTTGGACGCCGAGGGCGTCCGAGACCGCGCGCTGGAGTTCCAGCAGGTAGGTCGCGTTGGCGCGGCCGATGGGGTTGTCGAGGAACAGGGTGCCGGCGTGGCGGTGCTTGTCGCGGCCCCGGTCGTTGCTGCGCAGGGCGGCCATCGTGCAGTAGAGGGCGATGGCGGCGGTGAGCAGCTGGCCGCCCGAGAAGACGTCGCCCATCTGCCCGACGGGGACACGCTCGGCCCTCAGCACGGCGTCCGGCTTGAGGATCTCGACGGCGACGCCCTTGGGCTGGAGCGCGGCACTGACACCCCGGAGCAGCAGGGACATACCGTCGCGGCGCATGTCGGAGTTCTTCTTCACCGCGGCGCGGGTCGCCTCGTCCACGACCTCGCCGAGCCGCTCGGCGAGCGTGGCCTGGTCGGGCTCCTCGAAGCGGATGCGCAGGAACTCCTGCCCCGACCACTCCCCCAGACCCTCGGGGAGCCTGGACAGCCGCTGGGCGGAGCGGAGGGTCGCGAGGGCCGATTCCACGAGGCCCCGCAGCCGGTCGACGATCGAGTCCCGGTTGCGTTCCAGCTGGGCCAGTTCGTCGGTGAGGACCCGGAGCCGGGGTGCGAACGCGTCGGCCCACTTCTGGGCGTGCTCGGGGAGCGTGGACGCGGGCAGCTCGCGGATCTGCTGACGGGCGGGCGTGCGGACCTGCTCGTAGCGCGTGGAGTTGGCGTGGCGTACGAGGACGTCGCTCGCCTCGCGTACGGCGCCCTCGGCGGCGGAGAGGTCGGCGGCGCAGCCGCGCAGGGAGCGGCGGGCCTCGGCGGCGGCGTGCCGGGCCTCTTCGGGGCCTCCGGGGTAGGGCTCGGGCTCCTCCTGGTCGTCGTCCGCGGAGTGGTCGCGCAGGAGGTCCCGGAGCAGGGCGGCGGTCTCGTCGAAGCCGCCGGCCGCGTCCTCGGCGGCGCGGTGGGACGCCAGCAGCTCGGCGTGGGCCTCGCGGGCCTGCGTCAGCGCCTCGGCGCGGGACGCCAGCTCGGCGGTGCAGGTGCGCAGCAGGGCCTGGGCGTGGTCGGCGTCGCGCGGGAGCAGTTCCTCGGGCAGCTCGGTGTGGGCCGTGCCGTCCTCGGGTGCGTGCCGCTCGGCCTCGCCGCGCAGCCGCCCGAGCTGCTCGCTCGCGGTGGACACCCGGGTTTCGAGGAGCTGGACGAGTTCCTCGGCGCGTGCGCCCGCCGCCTGCCGGGACGGCCCGTCGGAGCCGTCGGGTGACTGGAGCAGTTGCTCGGCGCGGTTGCGGACCTTGTTGGTCAACCGGTCCAGGTCGGCGATCGCGGCGCTCTCGTCGCTCTCGGCCCGCGCCTGCTCGGCACGCAGATCGGCGCCGACGCCGACCTTCTCGTACACCTGGGAGGCGGCGCGGTAGGCCTCGCGGAGGGCCGCGAGGGGGTGCCTGGGCGCGTCGGAGTCCGTCTCCGGTACGTCGTCGGGGGCACCCGCGATCTCCGCGCGCTCGGCGCGCAGCGCACGCGCGGTGCGGCGGGCGTCGTCGGCGCCGCGCTGGGTGGCGCGGCGGTCCTCGTCGGCGGCGCGGGCCCGCTCCAGGCAGGACTGGGCGCGGGCCTCGGACTCGGCGGCCTCGTCGGCGAGTTCGCGGAGCTTGACCTGCCAGCCGGCGCGCTCGCGCAGCCGGAAGGCGAGTCCGGCGAGGGCGTCGGCGGCGCGGCGGGCCTTCTGCGCGGCCTCCTGCCGCTCGTCCCGTACCTGGGCGGCCTCGGCCGCCGCCTCCTCGGCCTCGGCGCGCACGATCCGGGCCTCCGACAGCTCCGCCTCGGACTCCTCGGCGAAGGCGCGCGTCTCCCGCGCGGCGGCGGCCAGCTCGGTGAGTCTGCCCGCCGGGCACCCCGTGCGCCACGAGGAGAGCCGGGCCGCCAGCTCCCGGTCCTTGCCGAGCCGGGCGGCCAGCTCCCGGATCTCCTCGTCCCGCTCGGTGGCCCGGGCGCGCAGCGCCTGGCGCTCCTCGTCGGCGGCGTGCTCGTCGTGCATGGCCGGGTTCGGCGGCACGAGGAACACGTCGCCGTCAGCTGCCTCCGTGGGCGGTGTCGGTGCCAGCAGGGCGGCGGCCGTGCCGACGGCCACGGCGGACCTCGGGAGCAGGGCCGCGTCACTCAGTGCCTCGCGGGCCCGGGCGTGCGAGGCGGGGTCGGTGATGATGACGCCGTCGACCAGCTCCGGGCGGGCGGCCAGCACGCGCGCGTGGTCGACGGGGTCCACGGCCTGGGCGAGATACCGCCAGCCGGGGAGGGCCGGGATGCCGTGCTCGCCGAGGAACTCGACGGTCGCCAGGACGTCCGGGCCCGGCGGCAGCAGTCCGCCGTCGCCGAGGGCGCCCAGGATGCGGGAGTCGTCGGCCGCGGCGGTGCGCAGCTCGAAGAGGTGGCGCTCCGCGGACGACACGTTCTCGTCGAGCAGTTCGCGCAGTTCGTCGGCGAAGCGGTCCAGTTCCTCGGGGGTGAGGGGGCCGTCGGCGAGATCGGGTGACGCGTCCTCGGCTCCGGCGGCGCGCCGGGCTCGGGCGGGGTCCTGGGCGCCTCTCCTGCCACCGCCGGTCGCGGAGCCGGCCGGGCCGGCGGCCACGGGATCACCCTCGCCGCCCGAGCCATCCGACCCGCCTGAGCCACCCGATCCGCCTGGTCCATTGCCGAGATGAAGAGCCCTCCGCGAGCCGTCCCCGGCACCATGTCCGCCGTCGGCGTCGACCCCGCCCCGGCGAGGCCCCGGTACCCCGCCCGCACCCTTGCCGGCGGCACCCGGCAGGCTCAGCAGCTCCGCCAGCCGCTCCTCCCCCGCCAGGGCCTCCGCCGTCCGCCGCTCCCCGTCGTACGCGCGCTCGGCCGCGGTCGCCGCGTCGGCGGCGCGGGCGGCGGTCAGCTCCGCGCGGGACTCGGCGGAGGCCGCCTCCCTGGCGTGCTCGGAGGCGCGGCGCGAGGCCTCGCGCGCGGTGTCCCAGGCGGCGACGGCCGTCTTCTCGGCGTCGCTGGCAGCGAGGGCGGCCCGGGCCGGGTCGGCGTCGGGCGCGCTGTCGTCGAGCCAGCCCGCGCGGACCGCCTCGGCGGTCTCCTGCTCGACCTCGCTGAGCCGCTGCTTCAGATGTCCGACCTCGCTGCGGGCGCGCTGCGCCTCGGTGGCCGCGACGGTCGCGTCCCGGTGGGCGGCCTCGCCGACCTCCTGCAGCGCGGCCGACTTCTCCTCGCCCTCGTTCGCCAGTTCCTCGGCGCTCTCGGCGGCGGCGGCCAGGGCGCGTACGAGGTCGACGGCGGCCTTGGTGCGGGCGGCGAGCGCCGGGGCGGCGTCCCGCTCGGCCTCCTGGATGGCGGTGGCCACCCTGGCGACCCGGTCGGCGGCGGCCCGGTGCCTGAGCACGGCCTCGGCAGCCTGCCAGGCGGAGTGCAGGGTGCGGGCGTCGGCCAGCTCCCGCTTCTGCGCGGCGGCCGTCTTCTCGGCGGCGGCGAGCGCCAACGAGGCGTGGCGGTAGGCGAGTTCGGCCGCGATCAGTGCGCTGCGGTCGCGGGCGGCCTCGGAGTGCGTGACCGCGTACGCGGCGGCGGTGACCCGCTGGGCGAGATCGGTGCCCCGCAGCCGCTCCCGCGCGGCTCGCGCGGACAGCCGCCGGGCCAGGGTGCGGGTGCGCCGCTCGGCGCCCGCGTGGATGTCCCGGGCCCGCGCACGCCCCTCGGCGGCCTCGACGATCCGGCCCAGCAGGTCCACGGACCCGGCCGTGAAGTCCCGCTCGGCGATCAGCTCGGCCCGCCGCCCGAGCTTGTTGCCGAACCCGCCGACCAGGTCGGCGAGCCCGTCCGTGTCCCGGGTGTCGGTGACGGCCCGCAGCAGCAGATCGGTGAAGTCGGAGTCCTTCTTCACCGCGAAGAGGCCGGCGGCCTCGCCCTCGTCGGCGTTCATCTCGCGCTGGTAGCGGAAGAGCTCGGGGTCGAGACCGAGGTCCGTCAGGTGCTCGTTCCAGCGGTCGTGGATCTCCTCCCAGTGCACTTCGAGGTGCGGATACGCCTTGCCCGCCTCGGTGATGGCGTCCCGGAAGCCCTTCATGGTCCGCCGCCGCCCCTGCGCACCGGACGCGCCCTCCACGGGCGGCCGTACGGCGGTGGCCTCGGCGACGGGCAGGTTGTCGAGGCTCAGCCCCGGGCCGGGCCGGAAGGAGTACCAGGCCTCGGCGAACTTCCGCGGGTCGTTGGAGACCTGCCGTCCCCGCCACTCGCTCACCTTGCCCACGACGACGCACTCACCGGTCAGCGTGTGCTGCCACTCCAGCGCGACATGCCCGCAGTCGTCGGCCAGCAGGAACTTCCGCAGCACACCCGAGCTGGCACCACCGAGGGTGTTCCGGTGGCCCGGCAGCATCACCGAGAAGATCAGTTTGAGCAGGACGGACTTGCCTCCGCCGTTCTCCAGGAAGAGCACACCGGCCGGCGCCGGCCTGCGCGGCGGCCCGGTCGGCTCCTCCTCGAAGAACTCCGCCTGCTGCGGCGCGGGGTCGGGCACGTACGCGCCCACACCCCTCAGGTCCAGCACGGTGTCGGCGTAACGCGCACCGGCCGGCCCGATGGAGTAGAGGCGGACCCGGGACAGCTCGTACATGGCGGCGGACTTTCGCGGTCGTGACGGTGGATCGTGCGGGGCGGTCGTAGGGGCGGACCGCCGAATGCGGTCGTACGGGTATACGGGTATACGGATAATCGGTGTGTTCGTGTTCTCGTGGCGGTCAGGAGTGGAACGGCAGCCCGGCGTCGGCCACCAGCTCCAGATCCTCGGTGTCCTCGGCGGCCAGCAGCGTGGCCGTGCCGTCGGTGACCGGGACGATGCCCAGCTCCAGCAGCTCGGCCATCGCGGCGCTGCCCGCCATGTCCCGCACCTGGAGCTGATAACGCGCGGTCGTCCGATACGTACCGCCGTTGTCGTCCCCCGTGCGCTGCAGGAACCCGGAGTCGGTCAGGAAGCCGACGGCCTTGCCGATGATGCCGGTGGTGGATCCGGCGAGCCGGCGGGCGTCCTTGGTGGCTCCGGTGGAGCTGCGTCTCGCCCAGATCCGCCAGGCCGCCTCCAGGCCCGGCGCGTCGGTCGCCGGGTCGGTGTTCTCCCCCTGCTCCTCGGCCCGCTCCTCCAGCCTCCGACAGGCCTGCCGGACGAAGGCGTCGACCCCGTTGACCGAGACCCGCCCGATGTATCCGTCGTCCGCGAGGTCCTCCGGCCGCGGAAACGCCATCGCGGCCACCGCGAGATGCGCCAGACCGTGCAGGAACCGGTCCACCGAGTCCGCCGCCGTCCGCCGCGCGTAGTCCCCCATCCGCACCGCGAACACCGAGTCCTCGGCCGCCGTCACCGCCATCCCCGCCCGCGGCGACACCTCCAGCACGACCAGCCCGAGCCCGGCGACCACGGCATCGGCGAGCCGGGCGAACGCCGGCTCCTCCCGATACCGCCGCAGCAACTCCCCGTACTCCTGATCACGGGCAGGCTGAAGCTTGGGCTGAAGCCCGAACGCGACGAGCCGAGCGGCGTCGGCGGCGTCGGCGGGAGTGAGGGCAGCAGGCACCGGAGCGGCAGCCGTCTCCGGCTCACTCCACTCGACGGTCTCGCTCACGACAGGAACTCCTTGATCTCATGAGAAGAGGGAGGTGCAACAAGGTCAGGGGCGCGGGGAACTACGCGACCAGCCACGCCCCACCCGCACCCGATCGACGACCGGAACCCCGACGGCGCCCTCACACCGCCTCCCTGTCCGCCGCCATCCCCGCCGAATCCAACAAGGCCATCCCCACGATCAGATCGGCCCCACCGAACTCGGGATCGTCCAGCTCCACCCCGTCGTCCACGGCGAACAACAGCTTCGCCTCCCCCTGCCGATACGCCGTACCGACCGGCGGGCTCGCCGCGTGCACGGCCAACAGAGCGACCAGATAAGGCAGTTCGGGATCCTGCAGCCGCGCCTCCGCCAGCAGCCCGGACAACCGCCGGGGCGCGTCCGCGGGCAGATCCAGCAGCACCTTCGCCGCCGCCAACTGCTCCTCACTGAACCGGCTGTCGTCGGGCGTGGCGATCAGATCCGGCTCCGGCATCTCCGCCCCGAGATGCTCCCGCTCCACCGGCGGTGTGAACAGCAGCTCGACGAGGTCCCCCACCCGCACGGACACCGGCGTACGCAACCCCGTGCCGCGGGCGAAGAACGCGTCGGTCACCCGCCGGCCCTGCTCCACGGGAAGCGGGAGCAACGGCGCGACGAGATGCCCGTAGAGATCTATCCCCGAGGTCGTCATCGGTGTGGCGAAGGCCTGCCGGTCCTGCTCCGCGCGGAACAGCGGTCCGGCCTCCAGCAGCCGGGACTGGAGCTGTGTGTGCCGCCGGATGCAGTCCTTGACGATGTCGACCAGCTCCGCGGCGCGCCGCTTCTGCTCGGGGTCCTCGGACTCGTCGCGGGCCTTGCGGATGTTGGTGAGGATCGCGTTCTCGTGGCGGTAGCGGTCGGCGACGTGGTCGAGCGCCTCGGCGATCATGTCGGGCACGGTCTGGAGCCAGTCGACCGCGCGGACGTTGCGCCGGGTGGCGTCCAGTGCCTTGCGCAGGGTCTCGGAGTACTGCACGGTCCGGTAGCGCGCCTGTTCGGCGGCGAGCTGGGCGTCGGCGAGGCGGCCCCGGCTGATCAGGACCTCCAGCTTGACCTCGGCGGCGATCTGGGCGCTGGTGACATCGGTGTCGAGGGCGCCCACGAGGACGTTGACGGCCTCGTCGGTCGTCCGGAGGTAGACACCGCCCCCGAAGCCGGGGACCTCCTCGATCAGCTTGAAGTCGTAGTCGCGGCGGACATAGGTGCCGTCGGGTGCGAAGGTCCCGTAGACGGCCCGGAAGCCGCGGTCGACGCTGCCGACGTTGATCAGGTTCTCCAGGACCCAGCGGGCCACCCGCTCGTGCTCCTCGACGGGCCGCCGGGGGGCCTGGGCGGCGATGCGCGGGATGAGGCGGGCGACGATCTGGTCGTGGTCCGCGCCCGTGTCGAAGTCCATGTTCAGTGTGACCAGGTCGATGGCGGCGAGGGCTACCTCGGCCATGCCGTACACCGAGTACTCACCGGCGAGGTTCGCCTTGCGCGCGTCCAGGTCGTGCAGCGGCGCGGTGCAGGCGAGCGCGCGCAGCCGCCGCGCCAGTCCCTCGTCGGCGGCCGGGCCCAGCACGGGGCGCGGCCCCGCGCTGAACTGGGGCGGAACGCTGTCCGTCGATGCGGGTGAAGTCACGGTGCACAGACTAGGTCCTGGGTCTGACAACGACCCAAATCGTTCCGCCGGGCGGGGCCGGGTGCGGGCCCCCCGCGGGCACGCCACCCCACGCGGAGGCGGTCCCGCGGCCACGGTGCCTCAGGTGACGTCGGCGACCCGTCGCCCGTACACCTCCACCAGGTTCGTCAGCGAGTCGTCGAGATACTCCGCCAGCATGCGCTCGGCCTCGTCCCGCTCGCCGCGCTGAAGTGTCCGCAGGATGAGCAGGTTTCGCGCCAGATAGGGCTCGTACAGCTTGCGCGGATTGTCCACCACATGGAACGCGAGCCGGAGTTCGGCGAAGACGCTGCGCATCAGCTCGTCGGTGCGGGCGCTGCCGGCGAGGGCGACCAGTTCGCGGTGGAAGTGGATGTTGGCGGTGGACACCCCTTTCCAGTCACCTTCGTGGGCCTCCCGCTGCCCTTCCGCGACGGCTTCGGCGAGCCCGTCGAGGCCGTACGGCGGGGCCGCGAGGCCGCGTACGACGGCGCACTCGACGAGGCGGCGGGTGCGGTAGATGTCCTCGACGTCCTCGACGGTCAGCACCCGTACGAAGACGCCGCGGTTGAGCTCGTGGACGAGGAGCCGTTCATGGGTGAGCAGGCGGAACGCCTCGCGGAGGGTGTTGCGGGAGACGCCGAGGGCGCCGCCGATGCTGTCTTCCGACAGCCGTGTCCCGGGTGGGAAGAAGCCCTCGGCGATCCGGCTCCGGAGGATGTCCGAAACCCGCTCGGCGGTGCTGGTACGGCCCAGGAGGGCGCGGTCGTCGGCAAGTCCGGTCAGTTCGGCGGCCATGCCCGGAATTCAACCGCAGACACAAGAACGAAACAACATGGGTATTGAAGGATCGTTCAACGATCCTCTACCTTGCTGGACACGGCACGGCTCAGTCCTCACGCACTCTCCCCCTCACTGCGAGGTGCCCATGAGTACGAACCCTCCCTCCCACGCCCTGACCGCCACCACCAAGCCCGGCCCGGGCGAACCCGCCCCCGACGACGGCCCGTTCGGCTGGCTGCGCGCCCTCGGCCCGCGTGGCCGACGCGCCTTCGGCGGCGCGTTCGGCGGCTACGCGCTCGACTCGTACGACTACTTCACGCTGCCGCTGAGCATGGTCGCGCTCACGGCCTACTTCGGCCTCGACAACGGCCAGACCGGGCTGTTCACCACGGTCACGCTGGTCGTCTCGGCCATCGGCGGCGCCGGGGCGGGCGTGCTCGCGGACCGGATCGGCCGGGTGAAGGCGCTGATGATCACCGTGATCACCTACGCGGTGTTCACCGTGGCCTGCGGCTTCGCGCCCAACTACGAGACCCTGCTGGTCTTCCGCGCCCTCCAGGGGCTGGGCTTCGGCGGTGAGTGGGCGGTCGGCGCGATCCTGGTCGCCGAGTACGCGAGCGCCAAGCACCGGGGGCGTACGCTCGGCGCGATCCAGAGCTCCTGGGCCGTGGGCTGGGGACTGGCCGTGATCGTCTACACGATGGTCTTCTCCTTCCTCGACGACGACCTGGCCTGGCGGGTCATGTTCTGGACCGGCGCACTGCCCGCGCTGCTCGTGATCTGGGTGCGCCGCTCGGTCGAGGACGCCCCGCAGGCCGCGGCCGAGCGCGAGAGGAGCGCCGAGAAGGGCTCGTTCGCCGCGATCTTCCGGCCGGGCACGGCCACCGCGCCGGGGCTGCTGCGCACCACCCTGTTCGCGGTGCTGCTCTCCACCGGCGTCCAGGGCGGCTACTACACCCTGGCGACCTGGGTGCCCACCTACCTGAAGACGGAGCGGGGTCTCTCGGTCGTCGGCACCGGCGGATATCTCACGTTCCTGATCTCCGGCGCCTTCATCGGCTACCTCACCGGCGGCTATCTCACCGACCGGCTGGGGCGCCGGCGGAACATCTGGCTCTTCGCCGTGCTCTCGGCGCTGTGCATCCTGGCGTACGCGAACATCCCGAGCGGCGCCGACACCCTGCTCCTCGTCCTCGGTTTCCCGCTCGGGTTCTGCATGTCGGCGATCTTCAGCGGCTTCGGCTCGTTCCTGAGCGAGCTGTACCCGTCGGCCGTCCGGGGCACCGGGCAGGGCTTCACGTACAACACCGGGCGTGCGGTGGGCGCCGTCTTCCCCACCACGGTGGGCTTCCTGGCCGACAGCTGGGGCGTCGGCGGCGCCCTGGTCTTCGGCGCGCTCGGCTACGGCCTGGCGGCGCTGGCCCTGCTCGGACTGCCGGAGACACGCGGAAAGGAACTCGTGTGAACCACGTGACCACGCGGGGCCGTCGTCCGGCCGATGCCGCGCACGACCGCCCCTTCACCCTCGTCGACCCGCACGCGCACGCGTGGACCCCCGAGAAGGCGCGCGCCCGGTTCCGTTCGGGTGTCGCGGGCCCCACCGCCGGGGTCGCCGCCGGACACACCCAGGCGAACCTGATCTCGGTGCCCGCCGACTGGGCGTACGACATGCTGCTGTTCTGCCAGCGCAACCCCAAGCCGTGTCCCGTGCTCGACGTCACGGACGCCGGCTCGTGGACGACACCCCTCGCGGAGGGCGCGGACCTGCGCACCGACCTGCCGCGCTACCGGGTCTGGGAGCACGGCGAGCTGGTGGCCGAGCCCACGGACGTGGTGGACCTCTGGCGGGAGGACCTGGTGTCGTTCCTGATCGGGTGCAGCTTCACCTTCGAGTGGGCGCTGACCGGGGCGGGCGTCCCGATGCGCCACATCGAGCAGGGCCGCAACGTCTCCATGTACGTCACCACGCGCGCGTGCCGACCCGCCGGGCGGGTGCGCGGCCCGATGGTGGTGTCCATGCGTCCGGTGCCTCCCGAACACCTGGCCGCCGCGATCCGGGAGAGCAGCCTGCTCCCGGCCGTGCACGGCGGCCCGGTGCACTGTGGCGAGCCGGCGGGCCTCGGCATCGCGGACCTGTCCCGCCCGGACTTCGGCGACCCGGTGGCCGCCGAACCGGACGACATCCCGGTGTTCTGGGCCTGCGGGGTGACACCCCAGGCCGCGGTGACGGCCTCGCGCCCGCCGTTCGCGATCACCCACGCACCGGGCCAGATGTTCCTGACCGACGCCCGCGACGAGCAGTACCGCGTGCTCTGAGGAACAAGACCGCATGTCCTGACCAACGAGCGGGAGAATGGGATCCATGAGCTCCATCGACCTCAACGCCGATCTCGGCGAGGGCTTCGGCCGCTGGACGCTGACCGACGACGAGCGACTGCTGTCCGTCGTCACCAGCGCCAACGTGGCCTGCGGCTTCCACGCCGGGGACGCGGTCACCATGCGACGCGTCTGCGAGCTGGCGGCCGAGCGCGGTGTACGGGTCGGCGCCCAGGTCTCGTACCGCGACCTGGCGGGGTTCGGGCGGCGCGCGATGGACGTGCCGCCCGCCGAACTGGCGGCCGAGGTGGCGTACCAGATCGGTGCCCTGGAGGTCTTCGCCCGCGCGGCGGGCACGCGCGTGTCGTACGTGAAGCCGCACGGCGCGCTCTACAACCGGGTCGTGCACGACGAGGAGCAGGCGGCGGCGGTGGTCGACGGGGTACGCCTCGCGGACACCTCGCTGCCCGTCCTCGGCCTGCCCGGCTCACGCCTCCTCGCGCTGGCCGAGGGGGCCGGGCTGCCCGCCGTCACCGAGGCGTTCGCCGACCGGGCGTACACCGACCGGGGCACGCTGGTGCCTCGCGGTCAGGACGGTGCCGTGATCACGGACGCCGACGCGGTGGTGGCCCGGTCGCTGAGCCTCGCCGGCGAAGGAGCCGTCACGTCCCACTCCGGCGTACGCATCGCCGTCCGGGCCCGCTCCCTCTGCCTGCACGGCGACACACCGGGCGCGGTGGAGCTGGCCCGGCGGGTTCGGGCCGAACTGACGGCGGCGGGTGTGCGGGTGGAGGCGTTCTCATGAGGGCGCTCCCGGTCGGGGACCGCGCGCTGCTGATCGAGGTGGGCACGGGCGAGGAGGCCGAGGCCCTGCACGCCGAGCTGCTGCGCCGCCGAGCGACGGGCGACCTGGTGGCGGCCGAGATCGTCCCCGCCGCCCGTACGGTCCTCCTGGACGGCCTCGACGCCCCGTCCCGCCTCGCCGAGCGCCTCGCCTCCTGGGACATCCCGCCCGTCCCCGCGCGCGCGGAGGACGTCGTCGAGATTCCCGTACGGTACGACGGCCCCGATCTGGCGGACGTCGCCGCCCACTGGGGTGTCGACGTGGCGGAGGTGGCCCGTGTCCACGCTGCGGCCGAGTACCGCGTGGCCTTCTGCGGCTTCGCCCCCGGCTTCGGCTACCTCACCGGACTGCCCCGCGAGGTCCCGCGCCGGGCGACCCCGCGTACGGCCGTCCCCGCGGGGTCGGTCGCCCTGGCCGGCCCGTACACCGGCGTGTACCCGCGCTCCTCCCCGGGCGGCTGGCAGCTGATCGGTACGACGGACGCCGTGCTGTGGGACCACGCGCGCGTGCCGGCCGCCCTGCTGGTGCCGGGCACCCGGGTCCGCTTCAAGCCCCTGGAGTCCCTGTGACGGACCGTGCCCTCGTGGTGGTGCGTGCCGGTGCTCTGACCACCGTCCAGGACCAGGGCCGGCCCGGTCACGCCCATCTCGGCGTACCGCGCTCGGGGGCACTGGACGCGCCGGCGGCGGCGTTGACCAATCGTCTGGTCGGCAATCCCCCGGAGGCCGCCCTCCTGGAAACCACCCTCAACGGCTGCTCCGTGCGGTCTCGCTCGACGGTCACCGTGGCGGTCGGGGGCGCCCCCTGCCCGGTCACCGTGGACGGCCGCCCGGCCCCTTGGGGAGCACCGGTACGGGTTCCGGGCGGGGCGCTCCTCGACATCGGCGCGGCCCGTTCCGGTGTGCGCGGCTATGTGGCCTTCTCCGGCGGTGTGACCGTGGAGCCGGTCCTCGGCAGCCGCTCCACCGATCTGCTGTCGGGCCTCGGCCCGCCTCCACTGACGAACGGCACGGTGCTCCCGCTGGGCCGCCCGAGCCACCTCCACGCGCGCGTGGACGTCGTGCCGCACCCGGCGCCCCCGTCGGAGCTGGTTCTGCGCGTCACCCTGGGCCCGCGCGACGACTGGTTCACGGACGCGGCGCTCCGCACCCTCGTCAGTCGCCCCTACGCCGTCTCCTCGGCGAGCAACCGCATCGGGCTGCGTACGGAGGGGCCGGCCCTGGAGCGCTCCCGGGCGGGCGAACTCCCCAGCGAGGGAATGGTGCTGGGTGCCGTCCAGGTGCCGCCGGACGGCCGCCCGGTCGTCTTCCTCGCCGACCATCCGACCACCGGGGGCTATCCGGTGATCGCGGTGGTCCACCCGGCGGACCTGCCCGGCGCGGCCCAGGCCACGCCGGGCACACCGGTGCGGTTCATCGCCGTACGACACCGCGGTTGACCGGCGCCGTTCCCCTGTCGCCGCCTCACGCCACCTCCGGCCGCTGCTCGGGCACGGACAGCGCCGCCAGGGCCGCCGCGACCGCGTGGGAGGCGGACAGGTCGAGCCGGGCGCTGGTGCCGCGGGCCTTGTGGCGGACCTCGGCGGCGGCGAGGGTGAGGAGCTGCGGCAGCAGATCGGTGCAGCGCCGGGCCACCCAGCCCGTTCCCGCGGTGGCCAGCCACCACAGGCTGGCACTGCGCGTGGGCACCGGGAACTCGGGCTCCGCGGAAGGAGCGGGCCCCGTGGCGATCCCCGCCTCCGTGAGCAGGGCGTGGAAGCGGACGGCGAGCTGCCGGTGCCCCCGCTCGCCGGGGTGCAGCCGGTCCGCGCTCCACATCGCGCGGTCCGTCAGCCAGGCGCCCTCGGAGGCGTGCAGATGGACCGCCCCGTGACGCTCGGACAGGGCGTGCACGACGGTGTTGACGGCCCGTTGCCGCCGGGCGAGGGGCCGGGCGAGCGCCCCGGGCAGGCCGAGCATCGCCCCGGGGTCGGGCAGACAGGCGGTGAGCAGTACCACGCCCCGCTCCCGGAAGGCCCCGTAGATCGCGTCGAGGCGGGCGGCGACGGCGTGGATGTCGAAGGTGCAGCGCAGGGTGTCGTTGACGCCGATGACGACGGAGGCGATGTCCGGGCGGAGCGCGAGCGCGGCGGACAGCTGCCGGTCCAGGACATCGCGCGTCTGGGAGCCGCTGACGGCCAGGTTGGTGAACTCCGCCCCCGGTCCGAGCCCGTCGGCGAGCAGCGCGGCCCAGCCCCGCCGGCGGCCGTCCTCGACGGGGTCCCCCACGCCCTCGGTGAGGGAGTCGCCGAGGGCCACGAACCGTGGGGCTCTCATCCGACGCCCTCCCGCACCGTGCGCCCGACGGTGGCGTCGTGCGCGGCGAGGAACGCGTCCACCGCCGTCTGCCAGCCGAAGCACTCGGCACGCGCGCGTGCCGCCTCCCGGCGGTCGTCCTCCGGGCGGTCCAGCAGCAGTTCGACGGCGTCCGCGAAGGACTCCCCGTTGTCGGGGGCCGTGGCCCCGGCCGACCCGACGACCTCCGACAGCGCGGACGACGAGCTGGCCACCACGGGCGTCCCGCAGGCCATCGCCTCCAGCGCGGCGAGGCCGAACGTTTCGGCGGGCCCGGGGGCCAGGGCCACGTCGGCGGAGGCCTGGAGGGCGCCCAGCGTGCCGCGGTCGCCGACATGCCCCAGGAAGGTCACCGGCAGCCCCTTCGCCCGCTGTTCGAGCCTGCCGCGCAGCGGCCCGTCCCCGGCGACGACCAGGACGGCCCGCCGCCCGCGCCGCAGCAGCGCCTCCAGCGCGTCGAGCGCCGTCGCGGGCCGCTTCTCCACCGACAGCCGGGAGCACATCACCAGCAGGACCTCGTCCTCGCGCGCGTGCCGCTCGCGCAGCGCCGGGTCCCGCAGCGCGGGGTGCCGTCCCACGAGGTCGACGCCCAGCGGCGCCCGGACGACGTTCCGGGCACCGATCCGCACGAACTCCCGTTCCGCGAACTCGGTCGTGCAGACCACCTTCGAGTAGGTGTGGGCCGTACGGACGTTGAGGGAGTCTGAGGCCCGCCGGGCCATCGACTCGGAGAGGCCCCAGGTCCGCAGCACCCCGTCGGCGGTCTCGTGCGACACCATCACCGCGCGCACCCGGGCTCGCCGGGCCCACTTCCCCGTCCAGCGCAGCGTGGTCCGGTCGGACACCTCCAGCCGGTCGGGCGCCAGCGACTCCAGCAGGCCTGCCACCCGCCGCTTGTCCACGAGGACGCGGTAGCCGCCGGTCCCCGGCAGCAGCGGCCCGGGCAGGGTGATGACCCGCCCCTGTTCGGTCGCGCTGTCGGTGTACCGCTCGCCGGGGACGACGAGCACGGCCTCGTGCCCGGCCGCCTCGAACCCCTTGCCCAGCTCCCGCAGCGCGGTCCGCAGACCGCCCGAGGAGGGCGCGACGAAGTTGGCGAGCCGTACGATCCGCAGCTTCTGGGAAGCGGTCCCGCTCATGCGGCCACCACCGTCCGCGCCGCCAGCACATCGGCGTAGTGCCCGATCAGCTGATCGCCGACGGCCGCCCAGGTGCGCCCCTCGACCATGGCCCGTCCGGCGGCCCCGTACGCGGCCCGGAGCGCCGGATCGGCGGCCAGGGACCATACGGCGTCGCGTACTGCGGCCGCGTCGCGCGGCGGGACCAGGAGCCCCGTGCGCCCGTGGGCGACGAGGTCCAGCGGGCCTCCGGCGGCGGGCGCCACCACGGGCACCCCGCTGGCCATGGCCTCCTGCACGGTCTGGCAGAAGGTCTCGAAGGGGCCGGTGTGGGCGAAGATGTCGAACGAGGCGAAGATCCGGGCGAGTTCGTCGCCGGTGCGGCGGCCGAGAAAGACGGCCCCGGGCAGGGTCTCGCGCAGTCCGGGCTCGCTGGGCCCGTCGCCCACGACGACGACCTTCACGCCGTTCAGACCGCAGACCCCGGCGAGCAGTTCGATCTGCTTCTCGGGGGCGAGGCGGCCGACGTAGCCGACGATCAGCTCACCGTTGGGCGCCAGTTCGCGGCGCAGCGCCTCGTCTCTCAGCTCGGGGCGGAACCGGACGGTGTCCACCCCGCGCGGCCACAGGCTGACCCGGGGCACGCCGTGTGCCTCCAGGTCGCGCAGGGCCGCGCTGGACGGGGCGAGGGTGCGGTCGGCGGCGGCGTGCACGGAGCGGATGCGCCGCCAGGCCGCCGACTCGCCGGCGTGGACGTAGGTACGGGCGTATCCGGCGAGGTCGGTCTGGTAGATGGCGACGGCGGGGACACCGAGGCGGGCGGCGGCCGCCATCCCGCGCACGCCGAGGACGAAGGGGCTGGCCAGGTGGACGATGTCGGCCCGGTGTTCGACGATCGCCGCGGCGACCCGGCGGCTGGGCAAGGCGACCCGGACCTGGGGGTAGCCGGGGAGCGGAAGGGAGGGGACGCGGACGACGGGGCACGGCGCCTGGAGGTCGGCTCCGGCTCCGGCTCCCTGGGCGGTGGCCGGGGCCACGACGAGCGGGGCGTGCCCCCGCGCGACAAGGTGGCGCGCGGTCTGCAGGGCGCAGTGGGCCACGCCGTTCACATCGGGGGGAAAGGACTCGGTCACTATGACGACACGCATACCCGTGTTGTCGTCGGGCTGGACGTGGCCGCGTCAACGTGGATCTTTCCGGGCGGGAAACGTCCCATGAGCGTTGCGCTGCACACATGTCCAGGTCAGACCACGTCCATGCCCTCCTGACTTCCGAGTCACCCGATGTTCACACTGCGGGCATGTCAGGACCGATTCGGCTGCGTACGGCTGTCTGGACCTCGGCCTCCTCGGCCGGGTCGGCGGCCAGTCGGCGGAGTTGGTCGACGACGCGCGTGTCACCCGTCTCGGCGTACCGGGCGGCGATCTCGCGGGTGGTCTCCTCGCAGTCCCAGAGGCACTCGACGGCGAAGCCGGCCGGGAAGGAGGGGTCGGTGGCGGCGAGCGCGCGGGCGGCGCGGCCACGGAGGTGGGAGGAGGCGGTCTCGCGGTAGATATGGCGCAGGACGGGGGCGGCGCAGGCGATGCCCAGGCGGCCGGTGCCGTCGACGAGCGTCCACAGGGTCGGCGCGTCGGGCCCCTCGCCCCGTACGGCCTCCCGCAGCGCGCCCAGCACCAGGTCGCTGTCCTTGGCTCCGCCGAGACAGGCGAGCATGCGCCCGGCGGCGGCGCCCAGCGGGTCGGGCCGGTGGACCCAGCCGCGGGCCCGGTCGACGGCGGCCATACTGCGCATCCGTTCGAAGGAGTCGACGGCGGCCTCCACGACCATCGTCGTCCCGTCGGTCACGGCGCCCTCGATCAGTGCGAGGGCGTCGGGATCGTTGCCGTCGGCGAGGTAGCGCAGGGCGGTACAGCGGGCGCCGTCGTCACCGGAGCGGGCGGCGGCGAGGATCTCGGGCCGGTCCTCGGGACCGGCGACGGCCGTCAGACACCGGGCGGCCGGCACATGGAGGACGGCTCCGCGTTCGATGCCCTGTTGGGCCCACTCGAACACGGCCTTGACGCTCCAGCCGGGCCGGGGCCCGCTCGGTCGCATCTGCCGCTGCCAGCGGTCGAAACAGCCGGTCTCCTGGGCGGCCCGTACGCGGGTGGCGACGGCTTCGCGGGGATCGTCGGCCCACAGCCGCCAGGGCCGGGGTTCGAAGGCGTCGCGGACGACGGCGGCCAGCTCGGCCTCGCCCTCGGGATCGGTGGTGAAGCGGGCCAGGACGGGTTCGGCGAGGGCGCGCAGCCCTTCGTCGTCGTCCCGCAGGGCCAGTTCGTCCAGGGCCCAGGCCCAGCTGGTGCCCACGGCGGCGTAGGCGCGCAGCAGTTCGAGCGCGTCCCGCCTGCCGTAGGAGGCTAGGTGCCCGAGGACGGCGAGGGCCAGTCCGGTGCGTGACTCGTCGGTGTCGAGTACGTCCTCGGCGTCGAAGAGGTGCCGCTCGATCTCGTCGAGCTCGCCGCTCAGATCGAGGTAGAGACGGGCGTAGTACAGGGAGCGGTTCTCCACCTGCCAGTCGTGGCGGGGGTCGCTCAGCACACAGTGGTTCAGTGCCGCGAGCGCCTCGGCCCGCGGGGCGGTGAGCGCGTGCAGGGTGCCGTCGCCGCGGCCCCGCTGCAGCAGGCCGAGCAGCGTACCGCTGGGCGCTATGACCGGTTCGAACATGGGAAACAGCCTCACATCAAGCGTCGACGCAACCGGGAATCTTGCTTTACCTGGCCGCGTGACAACACGTCGGGGCGCCCGCCGTCTCTTGCTTGCTGTAGACCATCTTCCTCTGCCTCTCGTCGGTGGCCCATGCGGACCGCATCACGGCCCACGCGGTGCGGCAACACCTGCCCAGCCATCATGTCCGTGAATCACGACGTCATGATGACCCGGCGGTTCTTCCTGCCGCGACCGAAATATCCGGCGGCCCCGTACCGCCTCCCCCGTCTTTTGTGTTTTGCCTGGTCAGAACATGTGGATCAGTGTGCTGCGAACAGTTCGAGCAGTTCCGTCCTGCCGAACATCCGGGCGGTGTCGACCGCGTTCGGGGTGCCCCCGAGCGGATCGGCCCCGGCGTCCAGGAGGACCCGGATGACGGCTTCCTCACCCTTGAAAACCGCCCCGGCGAGGGGAGTCTGGCCTCGGTCGTTGACACGGTCGGCCTCACCGCCACGGGCCAGCAGGGCCCGTACCGCGTCGGCGTGACCGTGGTACGCGGCGAGCATCACGAGCGAGTCGCCGCGGTCATTGGTGAGGTTGGCCGGAACGCCCGCGTCGACGTACGCCACGAGCGCCTCGGTCTCGCCCCGGCGGGCCAGATCGAAGATCTTGGTCGCCAGCTCCACGACCTCGGGGTCGGGGGCTTCGCTCATCGACGGGACCACCTCTCGCAAACGCGCTTCGAGCCGAACGGGTGAATCGCCAGAGTACTGGCTCGGCGCGCACATCAGCGGACAGAGCCGAGGCAAAGATCACACCGAGTCCCGTCGCGCGCAACAGCCCAGCTCGGACGGCCC
Source organism: Streptomyces sp. NPDC001868 (assembly GCF_040297125.1). Classification (NCBI taxonomy): domain Bacteria; kingdom Bacillati; phylum Actinomycetota; class Actinomycetes; order Kitasatosporales; family Streptomycetaceae; genus Streptomyces; species Streptomyces sp. NPDC001868. The sequence continues at coordinate 44,696 of NZ_JBEOYO010000009.1, forward strand.
AACGCCGATACGGCCATGCGGGCGAAATGCCAGGAATTTCACTCATTTGCACCTTTTATCGTATGGATACATGCTGTGACCCTGGAAGAACTCATGGTGACTGTCCCCATCAACCAGGAGACCCACATGTTCTTGAACATCTCGTGCGTCGTCGTGCTCGCCATCATCGTCTTCCTGTTCTTCCGCAAGGACGGCCTGAAGGCCTCGCACTGCATCGTCGTCACCCTCTTCGGGTTCTACCTCGCCAGCACGGGCATCGCCCCGAGCATCACGGCGGGCGGCGAGAGCCTCGCGAGCCTCCTCGGTGGGATCAAGTTCTGACCCCGTCCCCATCCGCACGCACCCCCCAGGAGACAGCCGTGGCCAGGGTCCCCCTCCCTCGCATTCTGAGCACCGGCGGCGCGCACCTCGCCAGGAGTCGGGAGCTGGCCCGGACGGCGGCCGACGGCGCCACCGACGTCCTCCACCCGTTGATCACGATCACGCGTGGACTGCGCCGGCTGGTCGCCGCCGGGCGCCGGCGATGGGCGGAGACCCCGAAGGACCGTCGCGGGTCACTGCTCTTCCTGGCGGCCTCGGTCATCCTGGTCGTGACCCTGGTGCCGTACGGCCCGCTGCTCGCCGTCATCGCCCTGATGGCGGCGGCAGCCTGGGCGGGCCGCGCCGGCGCCGTCCCCGAGCCCGCCGGCCCCGACGAGTCCCAGTCCCAGCGGCTGCGCTCCCTGTACGAGGCCCTGGTCCCGTACTTCTCGGCCGCCGAGGATCCCGAGCCCCTCTATGCGTACGGGGGCGCCTGGGACAAGGCCTTCCCCACCTACGCGTTCGACGGCACCGGCCGCGTCAGCCATCTGCTGATCCGCTATCCCGCGTACTTCACCGACGGCGAGGCCGAAGCCCGCGCGCGCATCGAGCAGGTGCTGCACGCCAAGGCGGGCCGCGGCCGTGAGTACCGCTTCACCTGGGACGAGGAGGGCAACGAACTCACCGTCGCCGTCCTCTCCCCGCTCGCCACCGACATCGCCGCCCAGCGCTTCGTGACGGCACCGGGCGAGACGGTCCTCGGCTTCACCGACGCCACCCACGTCCAGCGCACCCTCCCCCTGTCCTCCGGGGAGGAGCAACGCGACGTGCCCCCGGTCGTCTGGCGCACCGGCGCCGGCTCCACCGAGCCGCACCTGCTGGCGGTGGGCGAACCGGGCAGCGGCACGACGACCCTCCTGCGCTCGATCGCCCTCCAGGCCCTCCAGCACGGTGACGTCGTCATCGTCGAGGGCGGCGGCAGCGGCGAGTACGCCTGCCTCACCGGCCGCGACGGGGTGCTGGCCGTGGAGTGCGGCCTCTCCGGGGCCCTGGCGAGCCTGGAGTGGGCGTCCCAGGAGACGGAACGCCGCCTCATCGCCACCAACCGCGCCCGCCAGGCGGGCCATCCCACCCCGGACGACGTCCGCCGCCCCCTCTGGCTCCTCCTCGACCGCCCGAGCGTCCTGACCCACCTCGCCGCCGCCGACGGCCGGCGCGATCCGCAGTCCCTCCTCCAGGTGCCCCTGCGCCACGGCCGCGCGGTCGACGTGACCGTGGTCGTCACCGAACAGTTCGACCACCTGGACGCCCTCACCGACGCGGTACGGCAGCACACCCGCGCCCGCGTGGTCCTGGGCCCCGCCTCCGCCGACCAGGTCGAAACGGTCCTGGGCACCGCACCCCCGACCACCCCCACCCCGGACGTCCCCCCGGGCCGCGGCTACGCCCGCCTGGGCTCCGCCCCCACCCTCCGCCTCCAGGTCCCCACCACCCCGGACCCCTACGACGACAACACCCCCGAACCCCACCGCCAGGCAGTCCTCTCCCTCCTCCCACCCCACACCACCCCACCGGACACCCTGACGAAGACAGCGGCGGCGGAGACCTGAGCACTCGGCCGGGCAACACACGCCATAGCTGCGGGCAGACGTGCCGCCAGGGACGACGGGGCTCCATAACTGCGGGCAATCGTGCCGCTGGGGCGGCACGGGTGGACGCAGGCGGCACCCGGCAAGCGCCGGTGAGCGAAACCCCGCCCCCGCCCAGCCCCAACCACCGCGCACCCGAACGTCCACGCACCCGCCGACCACCCCTCACGCCACAAACGTCCGCGGCCCCTCACCCCCACCCGACGCCCCGTCCCGCACCAGCCGCGCCGCAGCCGCCAACCGCACCGCCGCCTCCTCGGCAACCGCACCCCCCACGGTGAACGGCAACCGCACATACCCCTCGAACGCCCCGTCGACCCCGAACCGAGGCCCCGACGGCACCCGCACCCCCACCCGCTCCCCCACCTCGGCGAGCCGCGACCCCGACAGACCCCCCGTACGCACCCACAGGGTCAGCCCACCCCGAGGCTCCGAGAACTCCCAGTCCGGCAGCTCCCGCCGCACCGCGGCCACCAACGCGTCCCGGTTCCCCCGCGCCTGCTCCCGCCGGATCCCCACGGCCTGCGCCCAACCCCCCGTACTCATCAGCCAGTTCACGGCGAGCTGCTCCAACACGGGCGTCCCCAGATCCGCGTACGCCCGCGCCGCGACGAGACTCCGGATCACATCCGGCGCCGCCCGCACCCACCCGATCCGCATCCCGGCCCAGAACGCCTTGCTCGCCGACCCGACGGTGATCACCGTGGACCCCGCCGGATCGAACGCGCACACGGGCCGAGGCATCTCCACGTCGTCGAGCCACAGCTCACTCATCGTCTCGTCGGCGACGAGCACCGTCCCGGCGCCCCGCGCCGCGTCGACGAGCCCCCGCCGCCGGTCCTCGTCGGCGAGCGCGCCGGTCGGATTGTGGAAGTCGGCGACGACGTACGCGAGCCGCGGCGCCGCGTCCCGCAGGACCTGCCGCCAGCGGTCCATGTCCCACCCGGCGAGCCCGTCGGCCATGGCGACCGGCACCAGCCGCGCCCCCGCCTCCCGCATCAGCTGCAGGATGTTGGCGTACGACGGCGACTCCACCGCGATCCGCTCACCGCGCCCCGCGAAGAGGTGGCAGATGGCGTCCATGGCCCCCATGGCACCCGTGGTCACCATGATCTGCTCGGGCATCGTCGGGATCCCGCGCGCGGTGTAGCGGTCGGCGAGCATGGAGCGGAGCGCGGGCAGCCCGGCCGGGTAGTCGCCGTGCGTGTGGGCGTAGGGCGGCAGTTCCTCGAGGGCGCCCTGCACGGCCCGGGTGAGCCAGGGCTCGGGGGCGGGCAGGGCCGCGCAGCCCAGGTCGATCATCGAGCCGAGCGCCTCGGGCGGCAGCGGTTCCAGTCCGCGCGCGGGAAGCGGCTTCCCGGCCGGCACGGCGGTCCAGCTTCCGGCCCCCCGCCGGGACTCCAGGAACCCTTCCGCGCGCAACGCCTCGTAGGCCGCCGCGACGGTCGTACGGCTGACGGAGAGGGACAGGGCCAGCTCGCGCTCGGCGGGCAGCCGGGCGGCCACAGGCACCCGACCCTCCAGCACCAGCAGCCGGATGCCGTCGGCGAGCGCACGGTAGGCGGGCGGGCGACGGGTGCCGGGGCCGGCGGGGCGCTCCTGCTGCGAGGTGAGCAGCCGCGCGAGCTGAGCCGCTCCGACCGCCGAAGTCCACTGCGCCATGATTTCCAGTCCACCTTCATCGAATTGGCCATGGATGGCTCCGCTTTCCAAGCCACAGAGTGTCATGCGACAGGCCACCGGCACCACCAGGGGGAAGCCTTGCCCGCACAGCACGAGCCGCCGCGCGAACCACAGCAGGACCCGCAGCGGAATCCGCAGCAGGACGACCCCCAACCCGCCCCGGAGGACCATCCACCACGCCGCCTGGGCCGACGGCTCACCCAGCTCTACACCGGCCTCGCGCTGTTCGGCGCCAGCGCCGCGCTCCTCGTGGAGGCGGGCCTCGGCCTGGAGCCCTGGGGCGTGCTGCACCAGGGCCTGGCGGAGCTGACCGGCCTGACCATCGGCGTGGTGTCGATCATCGTGGGCGCGATGGTGCTGCTCCTGTGGATCCCGCTCCGCCAGCGCCCGGGCCTCGGCACGGTCTCCAATGTCTTCGTGGTCGGCATCGCGATGGACGCCACCCTGGCCCTGGTGCCCGAGACGCACACCCTGGCCGTACGGATTCCCCTCCTCGTCGGCGGGATCGTGCTCAACGGCGTGGCGACCGGTCTCTACATCGCGGCCCGGTTCGGCCCGGGCCCACGCGACGGCCTGATGACGGGACTGCACCGCCGTACGGGACGCTCGATCCGGCTGATGCGGACGGCCGTGGAGGTGGCGGTGCTGGCGACCGGCTTCGCCCTCGGCGGCACGGTCGGCGTGGGCACGCTCCTCTACGCCCTGTCCATCGGCCCGCTCGCCCAGCTGTTCCTGCGCGTGTTCGCCGTCCCCTCGGAATCCGGCAGCACGGTCGTTGCCACCGGTCCATCGAAGCGAGCCATACTGCCCAGGTGACCGCCCCGATACGCCACCCCTACCTCGACCATCCGGGCCCGATCGCCTTCGCCCACCGGGGCGGAGCGGCCGACGGCCTGGAGAACACCATGGCCCAGTTCCGGCGGGCGGTGGAGTCGGGCTATCGCTACATCGAGACCGATGTCCACGCCACGCTCGACGGCAAGCTCGTCGCCTTCCACGACTCGACCCTGGACCGGGTGACCGACGGGGCGGGCCGCATAGCCGACCTGCCGTGGAAGGAGATCCAGCACGCGCGCGTGGCGGGCGTCGAGCCCGTCCCCCTCTTCGCGGATCTCCTCGAAGCCTTCCCCGAGGTCCGCTGGAACGTCGACATCAAGGCGGAGCCCGCGCTCCACCCGCTCCTCAACCTGATCGCCCGCACCGAGTCGTGGGACCGCGTCTGCGTCGGCTCCTTCTCCGAGTCCCGGGTCGCCCGCGCCCAGCGCCTCGCCGGCCCGCGCCTGGCCACCTCGTACGGCACGAGCGGCGTCCTGGGGCTGCGGCTGCGGTCCTGGGGCATCCCCGCCACGGTGCGCCGCTCCCCGGTCGCCGCGCAGGTGCCGGAGTCCCAGTCGGGAGTGCCCGTGGTCGACCACCGGTTCGTGCGTGCCGCCCACGCGCGCGGGCTGCACGTCCACGTCTGGACCGTGAACGAACCGCAACGTATGCACCGGCTCCTGGACCTCGGCGTCGATGGCATCATGACCGATCACATCGACACGCTGCGCAAGGTGCTTGAGGACCGGGGGACCTGGGTCTGACGCCCTCACGCGGCCCGTTCACGGGGAAGCGAGGGGCACGGGTGGGCACCGACACCGTGCGGACGGACGAGGCCGACGAGGCCGCGGACAGGCGGCGTGAACAGCGGGGCTGGTACGTCTACGACTGGGCCTGCTCCGTCTATTCGACCAGCGTCCTGACCGTGTTCCTCGGCCCCTATCTGACCGAGGTCGCCAAGTCCGCCGCCGACGCGGACGGTTACGTGCACCCGCTGGGCATACCGGTCCGCGCGGGCTCCTTCTTCGCGTACTCGGTGTCCCTGTCGGTGATCCTCGCCGTCGTGATCATGCCGCTGGTGGGCGCGGCGGCCGACCGTACGGGACGCAAGAAGCCCCTCCTGGGCGCGGCCGCCTATGTGGGCGCCGCCGCGACCGCGGGCATGTTCTTCCTGGACGGCGACCGCTACCTCCTCGGCGGCGTCCTGCTGATCGTCGCGAACGCGGCGCAGTCCGTGGCGATGATGCTCTACAACTCCTATCTCCCCCAGATCGCGCCACCGGAGGAACGCGACGCCGTCTCCTCCCGGGGCTGGGCGTTCGGCTACGCGGCGGGCTCCCTGGTCCTCGTCGCGAACCTGATCCTGTTCACCGCCCACGATTCCTTCGGGATCTCCGAGGGCATGGCCGTCCGCATCTGCCTGGCCTCGGCCGGCCTGTGGTGGGGCGCCTTCACCCTGGTCCCGCTCAGCCGCCTGCGCGACCGCCGCAATCCGGCGGGCGAGAGCGGGGAAGCCACCGCCCCCGGTCTGCGCCGTCTCGCGGAGACCGTCCGCGACATGCGCCGCCACCCGCTCACCCTCGGCTTCCTCCTCGCCTACCTCGTCTACAACGACGGCATCCAGACGGTGATCTCCCAGGCCTCGGTGTACGGCTCCGAGGAACTCGACCTGGAACAGTCCACGCTCATCGTCGCGGTGCTCCTGGTGCAGATCCTGGCGGTGGGCGGCGCCCTCGGCATGGGCCGGCTCTCCCGCCGCTACGGCGCCAAGCGCACGATCCTCGGTTCCCTGGTCGCCTGGACGCTGATCCTCGCCGCCGGCTACTTCCTCCCGGCGGGCGCCCCGCTGTGGTTCTTCGTCCTCGCGTCGGGCATCGGTCTGGTCCTCGGCGGCAGCCAGGCCCTCTCCCGTTCCCTCTTCTCCCACCTCATCCCGCCCGGCAAGGAGGCCGAGTACTTCTCCGCGTACGAGATGAGCGACCGGGGCATGAGCTGGCTGGGCCCGCTGCTGTTCGGTGTGACATACCAGCTGACCGGAAGTTATCGGGACGCGATCATCTCCCTGGTCGCCTTCTTCGTCCTGGGATTCGCCCTGCTCGCGAGGGTTCCGGTGCGCCGGGCGATCAGCGACGCGGGCAACCCCGTACCGGACAGGATTTAGCGCCGGGAGCGAAAGGGCTGTAGTGTACGCGTTTGGCCTGCCAGGCGTACCGTTACTGCGCGTCAAAGATGCCGAAACGCTGGGTGACATCTGCTGTCAGATGTGACAAACCGGGCGCGGGTGGGTACAACAAGGGCGGCTACGACGGCGACGCATGACCCGGAACGGGACACGCAACGGGAATCTTTACCGCCGACCGGACGTTGACCGGATGACGACGACAGCGACACCTGTCCTGTGGGCGACAAGCCCGGGAGGCACGATTCATGAGTGAGCGAGCTCTTCGCGGCACGCGCCTCGTGGTGACCAGCTACGAGACGGACCGCGGCATCGACTTGGCTCCGCGCCAGGCCGTGGAGTACGCATGCGAGAAGGGGCACCGCTTCGAGATGCCCTTCTCGGTCGAGGCGGAGATTCCGCCGGAGTGGGAGTGCAAGGTCTGCGGGGCCCAGGCACTCCTCGTGGACGGCGACGGCCCTGAGGAAAAGAAGGCCAAGCCCGCGCGTACGCATTGGGACATGCTGATGGAGCGGCGCACCCGTGAGGAACTCGAAGAGGTCCTCGAAGAGCGCCTCGCGGTTCTCCGCTCCGGCGCGATGAACATCGCGGTACATCCGCGAGACAGCCGCAAATCCGCCTGACCCGCCCCCACGGGGGTTGAGCGGAGCACCACAGCCCAACAGATGACCGCAGGCGCCGTACGCACATGTACGGCGCCTGCGGTCTTTGGTGGGCCGGGGGGTGCGTTGTCGGCTGCGGGTGCGTGGGACTTCTCGCGCAGTTCCCCGCGCCCCTGAAAGAGCAACGGCCCCTGCGGGCCGTTGAAAAAAGCACGGGGGCGCAGCCCCTGCTTTTTCCAGGGGCGCGGGGAACTGCGCGACCAGCCCCCACCGAACCCGCACTCACCCACCCACCCACCCCGCGCGGAGCGCGAAGGGGGTCAAAGGGGCGCAGCCCCTTGAGGATGGGACGGGTAGGGGCGGCGGGGGCGAGACAAATGCCTCAGCGGTTCAGCGGCGGACGCGGCCCCGAGGCATCGTCGGAACCCGCATCGTCCCGAATCACCTCACCCTGCACCACCTTGCCGTCGGGCCGACGCATACGCGCCTGCTGAAACGCGTCCCCGAACGCCCCACCCCCCGCCTCCCGAATCTTCCGCTCGAAGGCCCGCTCCGCATAACGCCCCAACGCCCTCTGAACCGGCGGAACCAACAACACCAGCCCCACCGCGTCGGACACCAGCCCCGGCAGCATCAGCAGCAGACCACCGAGCATCAGGAACCCATTGCCCTCGCTCTTGCCCGCACCCCCGCCGGAGGCCCCCGCACCGCCCGCCTGCTGCTGTTGCAGCGTCTCGGACAGCACCCGGAACGCCCGCCGCCCGGCTCGCTTGACCACCGCGGACCCGACGAGGAATCCGGCGACGAGAAGCAGGAAGACCGTGAAGCCACTGGCCGCGCTCGCGACCACCGTGAGCAGCCAGATCTCCAGCACCAGCCACGCGGCGACACCCAACGGCAGAAACGTGCGCAGCCGGGAGCGCCTGGGCCGGGCGGGATACGTCGGGGGCGGAGCGCCAGTCGTCATGCTCCCAGTGTGCCTGGTCCGGGCTCAGCACGGGATAAGGGGGATGATCACCCCCGCGTCAGCCCTGCTTGGCTTCCCCGGCCCCTTTGCCGTCCCGCCCGAGGACCTTGCCGACCCGCTCCCCCACGCCCCACGCCGTGACCCGCCACAGCGCCTCGACGAGGATGTCCCGGCTCATCTTGGAGTCGCCGAGCTCGCGCTCGACGAAGGTGATGGGCACCTCGACGACGTGGTAGCCGGCCTTGATCGCACGGCGGGCGAGGTCGACCTGGAAGCAGTAGCCCTGGGAGGCGACCTCGTCGAGACCGAGCCCTTCGAGGGTCTCGCGGCGGAAGGCCCGGTAGCCGCCGGTGACATCACGGACGGGGACGTCGAGCAGGACCCGGGAGTAGAGGCTGCCGCCGCGGGAGATCAGTTCACGGGACTTGGGCCAGTTGACCACGCGCCCGCCCGGCACCCAGCGGGAGCCGAGGACGAGGTCGGCGCCCTTGAGCGCGGTCAGCAGCCGGGGCAGTTCCTCGGGCTGGTGGGAGCCGTCGGCGTCCATCTCGACGAGGACGCCGTAGCCGTGCTCCATGCCCCAGCGGAAGCCCGCGAGATAGGCGGCGCCGAGCCCTTCCTTGCCCTTGCGGTGCAGCACCTGGACCCGGTCGTCCTCGGCGGCCACTTCGTCGGCGAGCTTGCCGGTGCCGTCGGGGCTGTTGTCGTCGGCCACCAGGACGTGCGCGTCGGGAACAGCCTTCCGCACCCGGCCCACGATCGCCTTGATGTTCTCCGCCTCGTTGTAGGTCGGGATGATCACCAAGGCCGTGCCGAGCGGGCCGAACCGCCTCTCCTGGCCTTCCGCCGCGAGGGTCCCGTCGCCGTCGTTCACTGCTGCCCCTTCAAGTCCTCCGTACGCAGAGGACCACCATAGTGGCCACGGCCTGCGATGGAGTGTCGTCCGGTGTCCAGAGGGGTGTCGATTCAACAGGGGGTGTGCGGGAGCGCGCTCTGAGTAGTTCGTGCGCCGCCACAGCACAACTCTCGTGCCGATCCCGGGCGGAGTACAGATGTCGTCCGCTGCGGATGGGGGCCCGCGACACCCTTCGGGCCGACCTGGGACCCGCTGGCTGCGGATCGACCGAAAGCCGTTGTCTACTGAGCGTCCGGGCCCCACCCGGGTCACACCTACCCGACCGGGCCGGAACGTTCCCTCGCCGGAGCGCGAACCCTGGGCCTGGCTGCCAGTGGCGGTACGCCGGTGCGGCGCACCACCCCTGACCCAGCGGCGCTCCGACGACCGCGCGGAAGTTCCCCGGTCGGACGTCCGGTGGTGGACCCGGCAGAACCTACCCGTCTCCTGCGGCCAACTGTCAACCGCCGTGTGACCTGCGGAATTTCCCTCATGTGCCTGGTCGGAGGGGAGGATCCGCAGGTCGCGCGGCGCGCCGACGGGCCATGATCGGTTCCGCGCCGTCCCGGGAGATCACTCGCCCGGCCGCACGAAGACCGTTCGCCCGGCCACCACGGTCCGCAGACAGACGGGCAGGTCGGCGCCGGGGCTCAGGTCCGGCAGACCGGGCGTGCCGGAGCGGGGGTCGGTGGACCAGCGGGCGACGCGGTCGTCGGGGGCCTGGACGACGAGTTCGCCGGTGCGCCACACCGCGTAGTCCGCGGGAGCGCCCGGTACGAGGACGCCCGCGTCGTCCCGTCCGACCGCCCGCCAGCCGCCCCGTGTGTGCGCCGTGAACGCGGCGCGCACGGACACCCGGTGCTCCGGCGTGCGATGGAAGGCCGCCGCGCGGACGGTGCCCCACGGGTCGAGGGGGGTGACCGGACTGTCGGAGCCGAAGGCCAGGGGTACGCCGGCGCGCAGCAGGGCCGCGAACGGGTTCAGGGTGCGGGCACGGTCCGCGCCCAGCCGCTGGGCGTACATGCCCTCGTCGCCGCCCCACAGCGCGTCGAAGGCGGGCTGGACGGAGGCGGTGAGGCCGAGTTCGGCGAAGGCGGCGACGGTCTCGGGGGTGAGCATCTCGGCGTGCTCGACACGGTGCCGGGCGGCGCGCACCCGGGACAGGCCGACCTTCTCTGCGGCCTCCCGCACTCCCTCGACGACCGAGGCCACCGCGGCGTCCCCGATGGCGTGGAAGCCCGCCTGGAGGCCCGCCTCGGTGCAGGCGACCACATGGGCGGCGACAGCCGCCGCGTCCAGGTAGGCGGTGCCGGTGTGCTCGGCGTCGGCGTACGGCTCGTGCAGACAGGCCGTGTGCGAGCCGAGGGCGCCGTCGACGAAGAGGTCACCCGCGGCTCCGAGCGCTCCGAGGGCGCGCGCCTTCTCCACGTCGCGCTCCGCCCAGTAGCCGACCACGCGCGGGCCGGGCTCCTCGGCGGCGAGCCGGAGCAGCCCCGTGAAGTCGTCCTCGGAGGAGATCTCGGGGCCCGCGCACTCGTGGACCGAGCCGATGCCGAGGGAGACGGCGTGGGCGAGGGCCGCCCGCTGGGCCTCGGTGCGCTGGACGGGGGTGATGGCGCCGAGGGCGGTGGCGCGCACGGCGTGGTGGGCGTCGCGGGTGAGCGGGCCGTCCTCGAAGGCGTCGGCGCCCGGGACCAGGTCGAGCAGGGCCGTGGTGGCGACCGCGGAGTGGACGTCGATCCGGCTCAGATAGAGCGGGCGTCCGCCGGTGGCCTCGTCGAGTTCGGCGCGGGTCGGCGGGCGGCCGCCGGGCCAGCGGGCGGCGTCCCAGCCATGGCCGAGGAGGACGCGGTCGGCCGGGCGGGCGGCCGCGAATTCCCGTACGAGAACGAGGGCGGCGTCCAGGGTGGGGGCGGCGGTCAGGTCGAGGCCGGTGAGGGCGAGGCCGGTGGCCGTGGTGTGTACGTGGGCGTCGGTGAACGCCGGGGTGACCAGGGCGCCTTCGAGGTCGATCACCTCGTCGACGCCGGACGCGAAGGCGTCGGCGGCGCCCTCGGAGCCGACCCAGGCGATCTGGCCGTGTTCCACGACCATCGCGGTGGCGAACGGGTCGGCGGGGCTGTGGACTTCTCCACCGCGGAGCAACACGGTTTTCGGTGGGGCGGTGCGATCACTCATGGGGACAGTTTCGCGTGTGCGGGTTGCCGCGGTGCACCAGGGCAGCGTCTTCAAGGCACCCGGCACTGTCGGCCGTGCCCACCCTCCCCCTCAGATCCTCGGTGGCCGCGCCTCGTACGGAGTGGACAGGACCACCGTCGTGCGGGTCGAGACGCCCGCCAGGGAGCGCAGCCTCGCCAGCAACTCCTCCAGCTCGTGGGGGGTCGCCACGCGGACCTTGAGGATGTAGTTCTCGTCGCCGGCGACGCTGTGGCAGGCCTCGATCTCCGGGACGCCGGCGAGGCGTTCGGCGATGTCGTCGGGGGCGCTGGGGTCGAAGGGTTTGACCGAGATGAACGCGGTCATCGGCAGCCCGACGGCCTCCGGGTCGACGACCGCGGCATAGCCCCGGATGACGCCACGCTGCTCAAGTCGCCGCACACGCTGATGCACCGCCGACGTGGACAGGCCCGTGGCCTTGCCCAGGTCGGTGTAGCTCATCCGCCCGTCCGCGACGAGCAGCTGCACGATCTGTCGGTCCAGCTCCTCCATGGCGCAAGAACCTACAGGGCGGTTGATCTCCTCCGATACCTGAGCGGCGCAGGTCATGCCCGGTTCGTGATGTGCCTGAGAGCCACCTGTGCGCCATACGGGTGACAGCGTCACCGTATCGGGCATCTGCGAGCGGCATGTGACGAAGACCACAGCACCCGAACAGGCTTCGTGATGATCTCGTGATTACCGCCGAGACGGGGCGGGAAGTGCTTGCTGTGGTCGGAGGCCGCAGCGCCTTCACGGCCCAGCCCGAGGGGGAGAATCCCATGCAGAGTCTTAAGCGCCCTGGTCGTACCGCACCCAAGCGACTCCAGGCGGTCGTCGAGCCCGAGCCGGAGGGCGTCGAACCGGACGACGAGTTCGACGCGTACGACACCTTCGAGATGTACCGGGTGATCTGCCCGGACTGCGCCCAGCCCATCGCCCTGCTGTCCGACGAGGACAACCTGCCCGAGCACGCGCTGGTCGTGTCGCCGTGGAACCCGTTCGGGCTCACGGTCTGCGCCGGTACGGGCCGTCCGGCCGGCGACGCCCGGCCCGCGGACGAGTCCTTCGAGCCGCAGGAGCAGGACACCGCCCTTCTGTTGACGCTCCCGCAGGGCCTCGACTGGCGGACCCAGCCCTTCTCGCACGTCGGCGGCCCGGGCTCGCGCCCGATTCGCGTGCCGGTGATGCGGCGTCAGCAGCCCGACCAGCGCCAAGCCGCCTGATTCCAGGGCCCGTTCGACCCACGCCGTCCGCGCGCCCGGCGGGCAGGACTCGTCCTGCCCCGTTCGGTTCCGGCGCGAACTCAGACACGATTCCCGGGAGCGGTGACCGGCTCGCCCACGAAGGCGTTGGGCCCGGTATGACCCCAACTTTTTCGGTGACCGGGAGTCGGCGTCACATCTTCGTGCCGGCTTCGGCAGAATCGCTTCCGCAAGGGTCGGCCCAGCATCAGGACCCGCCTATCTACCGCGCCCTGATGCGCACCTGGGCCGACCGGGGCCGCACCCTGCCGGGGCGGCACGATCCGGAGTGGGTGCGGCTGACGACGCCGCCGGGCGGCCTCGACCAGTTCGGCTCCACCGCGGATCCCTTCGCCGCACCCGACTTCTTCCGTGGCTCCTTCAGCGTGACTCGGGCCCCGCGAGGTGACGGGCGATGACCATCCGCTGGATCTGATTGGTGCCCTCGACGATCTGGAGCACCTTGGCCTCGCGCATGTACCGCTCGGCGGCGAAGTCCGCCGTGTAGCCGTACCCGCCGAGGATCTGCACCGCGTCCGTGGTGACCTTCATCGCGGCATCGGTGCACAGCAGCTTCGCCATGGCCGCCTGCTTGGAGAACGGCCTGCCCGCGTCGCGCAGCCGGGCGGCGGAGAGGTAGAGCGCACGGCCCGCCTCTATCTGGGTCGCCATGTCCGCGAGCATGAAACGCAGCCCCTGGAAGTCGGAGATCGGCCGCCCGAACTGCTGCCGCCCGGTGGCGTAGGCGACCGCCTCGTCCAGTGCCGCCTGGGCCACGCCGATCGCGCAGGCCGCGATGCCGAGCCGCCCGGAGTCGAGCGCGGACAGGGCGATCGCGAAGCCCTGGCCCTCCTCGCCGATGCGCCGGCTGTCGGCGACGCGCACCCCGTCGAAGTGGAGCTGCGCGGTGGGTGAGCCCTTCATGCCCATCTTCTTCTCGGGCGCGGCCGCGCTCAGCCCCTCGGCGTCACCGGGCACCAGGAAGGCCGTGATGCCCCGGGAGCCCTCGGCGCCGGTGCGGGCCATGACCGTGTAGAAGTCGGCGATGCCGCCATGGGTGATCCAGGCCTTGGTGCCGGTGATCACCCAGTGGTCGCCGTCCCGCACGGCCTTGGTCCGCAGGGACGCGGCGTCCGAGCCGGACGCGGGCTCGGAGAGGCAGTACGCGCCGAGCAGACCGCCGCCGAGCATCGCCGGCAGATGTTCGACCTGCTGCTCCTTGGTGCCGTAGTTGGCGAGTGCGTGGCAGGCGAGGGTGTGGACGCTGACACCGAGGCCGACGGTGAGGCGGGCCATGGCCAGCTCTTCCAGGACCTGGAGATAGACCTCGTACGGCTGGTCGCCGCCGCCGTGTTCCGTTTCGTACGGCAGACCGAGCAGTCCCGACTCCGAGAGCAGGCCGAAGAGTTCGCGCGGGAAGCGGCCGGCGTCCTCCTCCTCGGCCGCGTGCGGGGCGATCTCCCGCTGCGCGATCTCACGGACGAGCGAGAGCAGATCCCGGGCCTCTTCCGTGGGCAGTTGACGGTCCACCGGCTGCGGGGCGCGGTCGGGCATGGCGTCGCTCTCCTCCCTGTCGGGCACTGCGGCGGACACGCACCGGGGATGTAGTGGGTGCCGCCGGGTCTCACGTGCCACAGCCGATGGTCCTCCTCCGGATCACGGAAGCCGCTGATCAGCGGCGGTGGCGCTTGGAGTATGCCCGATCCGGAGCAGCGCGTCACCAGTTAACGAACGTTTATTGGGACACATTCGACGGCCCGCCACACCCCGTCGGAATTGGTCCGAACCATTGACCCAAGTGGTCTAGTCCTCTACGGTCTCCCCCACAACGCGCCACCGCGTTCATGCCAATCGGCACAGCAGGTCCAGGCAGCACCCTCCCCGCCATGCTCCCTCCCTCCGGAGTCACGATGCGCAGACCGCACAGCCCCCGCGTCCCCGTCAGGCCCCTTCTCGCCGCCACGTGTTGCGCCGCCCTGGGCGCCGGGCTCCTCGCCGGAGCGGGCACCGCGACCGCCACGCCCGCGGAGTCCGCCCCCGGGCACCACCCGGCCGGGACGGCCAAGTCGAAGGTCGTCGGCTACTTCATCGACTGGGGCATCTACGGCCGCCAGTACTTCGTCAAGAACATCGAGACGTCCGGCTCGGCGAAGAAGCTCACCCACATCAACTACGCCTTCGGCAACGTCGTCGACGGCAAGTGCGCGCTCGGTGACGCCTGGGCGGACACCGACAAGCCCTTCACCGCCGAGGAGTCCGTGGACGGCGTCGCCGACACCGCGGACCAGCCGCTGAGCGGCAACTTCAACCAGCTGCGCAAGCTGAAGAAGCTGCACCCGAACCTCAAGATCGTCTGGTCCTTCGGCGGCTGGACCTGGTCCGGCGGCTTCGGTGAGGCGGCGAAGGACCCGCAGGCCTTCGCGGACTCCTGCTACGACCTCGTCGAGAACTCGAAGTGGAAGGACGTCTTCGACGGCATCGACATCGACTGGGAGTACCCCAACGCCTGCGGCCTCACCTGCGACACCAGCGGCAGCGAGGCCTTCGAGGACGTGATGGCCGCCCTGCGCAAACGATTCGGCAAGAAGGAGCTGGTCACCGCGGCGATCACGGCCGACGCCAAGCCCGGCGGCAAGATCGACGCGGCGGACTACGCGGGTGCCGCGAAGTACGTCGACTGGTACAACCCGATGACGTACGACTACTTCGGCTCGTGGGACGCGACCACCGCCCCGCACTCGCCGCTGTACCCGTACCCGGGCATCGCCGACAAGCACTTCAACAGCGCCGCCACCATCCACAAGCTGAAGAGCCTCGGCATCCCGTCCTCCAAGCTGCTGCTCGGCATCGGCTTCTACGGGCGCGGCTGGACGGGTGTCACGCAGTCTGCGCCCGGCGGCACCGCGACCGGCCCGGCTGCGGGGACGTACGAGGCGGGCTACGAGGACTACAAGGTGCTCAAGAAGATCTGCCCGGCGAACGGGATCGTCGGCGGCACCGCGTACGCCAAGTGCGGTGACGACTGGTGGAGTTACGACACCCCGCGGACCATCAAGGGGAAGATGGCCTACAAGAACGCGCAGGGCCTCGGCGGCACCTTCTTCTGGGAGCTGAGCGGTGACACGCCGGACGGTGAGCTGATCAAGGCGATCAAGTAGCCGCCGCGACGGGGGACTCGGGGTGGGGGTCGGTCGGCGGACCCCCACCCCGAGTGCGTTTCCCGGAGGCCGGCGGCCGTGGCGGTCAGGTGTCCCGGCGGGCGGGCCCCGGCGCGAGGTAGGCCGGGGCGAGTTCCTCGATGGCGCGCAGTGAGCCGCCGAGCATCTTGACGAGCAGATCGCGCATGGTGTCGCGGGGCAGTTCCGGGCGGTCGATCCAGTCGAGGGTGGCGCCCTCGACGGCGCACACCCAGCCGAACAGGCCCATCCGGGCCACCGGTTCGATGTCGCTCCTGCCGTACGCGCCCTCGGCGATGGTGGCGACGATCGCCTCGCGGACGCCGTCCCGGATGGCGTGCACCTGGGCGTCGAAGCCGACGCCGCCGCTGACGATCGTGCGGTAGGCGGCCTGGTTGTCCTCCGCGTAGCGCAGATAGCACTCTATGGTCCGGTGCACCCGCTCCACGGGCGGCAGTTGGAGGCCGCTCGCCGCGAACGTGATCAGATCGGCGACCGAGTCCTCGACGATCGCGAGGTAGTAGCCACGCTTGGACTTGAAGTAGTAGTAGATCAGTCCCTTGGCCACGTGTGCCTGGCGCGCGATGTCGTCCATCGACAGGGTGTCGTACGACGTGTCGGCGAACAACTTGCGCCCGATGGAGATGAGTTCGGCACGGCGTGCCAACGAACGGTCGGTGCCGCGGGCCCGCGGCGGCTCGACACCACGCTGTTGACTACTATTCAATTTCGGTCCTGGTCTCCAACTGCCAGCGGGACAACCGCAGTATGGCAGACCCTCACCACCAGCTTGTTCGACTCTGATCGACAGAATCGACCGGCGGATCAGGTCACAGCAGACCCAGCTGGGTCACCAGCATCGCGACGACCACGACCAGGATCCAGCCCGCCAGGTGTTCGACGATCTTCGGGCCGTCGTCCTGGGGGCCGCCCGTGCGGACACGGGCGCGGGTGGCGGTGGCGGAGGTCGCGGTCATGGCAGCTCGCTGGTGTGATCGGTGTGCGGTGGGCTCCCCGTCGTTCCGTCCACCTTGCCACCGCATGGGCGGTTCGCGACCGAGAGCTTGGTCACACGACGGCGCGGCCCCCGGTCTCCCGAGGGCCGCGCCGATCCGAAGCGTTCCGTCAGACGACGCCCACCGCCGCGAGCGCCGCGCGCTGGCGGGCCGTGGGCCGCGCCGGGAAGTACAGATAGCAGACGCCACCGGTGCCGGAGACGATCTTGCCGGCGGCGTTGTAGCGCTTGGTCCGCAGCCAGATGTTCTCCCACTCGCGCCGCCGGTAGACGCGGCGCACCGCCTCGTTGGTCGGCGAGTTCGGGTCGTTGGCGATGACGTCGCCGTCGGCGGTGAAGCCGATCACCGTCATCAGATGCCCGGCCGTGCCGTAGCCCGCCCCCGTCAGCTCCTCCGCGAGGAACGACTGGGAGGTGATCGCCGGGATGCCCGCCGCGATCAGCGTCTCCAGGTCGGTGAGCGAGCCCAACCGGGTCACCACGCCCTGGATGTCCTTGTAGGTGGCGGCGTACGCGGCGTTGAAGGGCCAGTTGCCGCAGCCCTCGTACTGGTAGTCGAAGGTGAACCGCGCCGCGTGGCACACCTGCGGGTCCGCGTACGCCGGGTTCACCCACGCCAGCTCCGCGGCGCTGGGCTTCCGGCCCCAGAACTCTATGATCATCTGCGACGACGTCGGGCTGCACCAGGCCTCGCCCCCGTTGTCGTACTCGGGGTACTGGCCTTTGTGGGTCTCCTGCGAGTAGCGCGGGACGTTCAGCTCCCGCGCGAGCCCGGGCGTGGAGGCCGGGACGGTGAAGCGGTCGGGCACGTCTGAGCCCATCGCGCCGAGCCGCCACACCGTGGGGGTGATCCGGGTGCCGGGCGTGCGGTACAGCGTCAGGCGCAGCCGGTACGAGGCGAGGCGCAGGCCCGTGGCGGGGTCGTCGATGGCGAAGGTGTCGGTCCAGATGCTGCTCTTGCCGTCCTCCTGGCCGTCGACGGAGGTCCGTCTGATGTCCTGGTCGCCGGCCGCCCACCGGCCGAGGACGTACCAGGGCGTGTCCGTGCCGTCGGAGTACGTGCCCTTCAGCTCGATCTGGATCCAGGTGCCGTCCGGGGTGCGCGCGTTCCAGGACGCGATGGCCTCGACGGCGGGCACGGTGAGCCGGTGGACGGGGGACGTCCAGGTCGCGTACTCCCAGGCGGCCGTCCGGCCGGTGTGCGGGTCGGTGTAGTCGGTGGTGCCAAGCGGCGCGTCGATCACCAGCCCCGGCCGCACCCCCGCCTGTGCCCGGGTGCCCTGGGCACTGCCGGAGCACCAGTCGGTGTACGAGGTCCAGGCGCGGTTGTCCACGAGGCGTTGCGGCGCCCGCGCGGGCCTGGCGGGTGCTCGGCGCCGGCCGCTCTTGGTGTCGGCGACCGCCTGGCTCGCTGTTCCTCCCGCCGCCGCGGCGACGGTGGCGACGGCTGCGGTCAGGACAATCCTGCGGGACGGCTCGGAAAGGCTCGTCATCTGTGGGAGACCCCCAGTGATCCGGATGGAACGGTTCAGACGCACGGCTGTTCGCCCACTATGGACGCCGGGTAAGGACTTCTGCCAGCACCTCGCATCCCGGCGCGCCCACCGATATTGGTCGACACCACTGGCGTGCGCCGGGGTCGCCCGGCACGGTGTTCAATCCACGTATGCACGCCTCACCCGCCCCCGCGGACCCCGCCGTCGACGACCTCGCCTCCCGGCTCCGCCAGCTGCCGCCCTCCTGCGGGCCGGTCCGGCTGGTCGGCGTCGACGGGCACGCGGGCTCCGGGAAGAGCACCTTCGCCGGGCGGCTGGCCGACGCGCTCGGCGGCGCCCCGGTGCTGCACCTCGACGACATCGCCACGCACGAGGAACTGTTCGCGTGGACCGACCGTCTGCTGGCCCAGGTGATCGAGCCTCTGCGCTGCGGCCGGAGCGCGCGCTATGCCCCGTACGACTGGCGTGCGCGCGGTTTCGGCCCCGCGCGCGTCCTGCCGTCGGCGCCCGTGATCGTCGTCGAGGGGGTCGGCGCGGGCCGGCGTGCGCTGCGTCCGTGGCTGGCGCGGCTGATGTGGATGGAGTTGTCCGAGGAGGAGGCATGGGCGCGGGGGCGGGCGCGGGACGGGGCGGAGCAGAGTGAGTTCTGGGCCGGCTGGGTCCGGGCGGAGCGTCGGCATTTCGCCGAGGATCCTTCTCGGCCGTTCGCCGATCTTCTGATTCGGCCGGGAATCAGGGGGTACGAGGTGCTCACGGGACCTGCGACGACTCCCGGATCGGAGCCGCATCTCACTCAGGGTGACGACCCATCGGCAATGTGCTGAACTTGTGAAGGCGGCCGTCCGAGAAGTTCCCTGAGTGCCTCAACTCGGCTTGACCGGGGGGCCGTACAGGTCTTACGTTCTGAATGTGCGGTCATTGGTTACCGCCCAGAGTCGCGAAGCCCCCGGTTGTTCCCCCGTGATCGGGGGCTTCGTTCTGTCCTCTTCCGGCTTTTCCGGATCCCCTGGGACACGATTCCTTCACCCTCGGTCACCGTCCGCAATGCGCCCCGTCTGCTCCCACCTCGTAAGACGAGGGCTGCGGCACCCTTCGAAGGGCGACCGACCCGCAGGTACGATGCCCAAGGTGCGACCTTCGGACGGCTGCAGCAACGCACCGACGCAACTCCCGTCCGCGGCACAGCGGTTCGACGAAGGCTGCCGACGGGCACCGGCCCGTTCGGTTTCCAGCGGGGGCACGGTTTGTGGGGGACGTGATGGACTTCGGCTCGCGGGGCCCCGAGGCCCCGGCCGACCTCGCCTGGCTGCGAGGCGTGGACGCCTACACGATGGGCGCCTATCCGCAGGCGGAGGAGGAGTTCCGCGCCGCGGTGCGGATGGATCCGGGGATGGCCGACGGCTGGCTCGGGCTGCACGCGTTGCGCGTGGACACGACGACCGCGCTGCTGCGGATGTTCCGGCACCGGGAGCGCTTCGGGGAGCAGCGCTCACGGCACCGGCGCACCCTCAACTCCTGGTACTGGCTGGGCTGGTGGGTACAGCCGGTGCTGGAGAGCCCGCGTGATCTGCTCCTCGCCCACGCCTCGCACTGGCTGGACGGGCGCCATGTGCCCGAGCTGGACCGGGCGCTCGCGGGACTGCCGCCGGTCGACGCGGACCACCAGGTGCGCTTTCTGCACGCCTGCCGCGCCTACCTCGTCAAGGACTGGGAGCAGCTGGTCCGGCACACGGATCCACTGCTCGACGATCCGCTGCTGGGAATCGAGGCGGGCCTGTTCGGCGGGATGGCCCGGGTCCGGCTGGAGACCTACGGGCAGGCCGAGCCGCTGCTCTCCGCCGCGCTGATGCGCTGCCGCAGCGAGCAGCCGCAGCGCAAGGAACTGCGCTACTGGCTGGCGCGGGCCCACGAGGGCACCGGGCGCAGCGCCGCCGCGATGCCCCTGTACCGGGCCGTGCACCGGGTCGACCCCGCCTTCATGGACACCTCCGCGCGGCTCGCGGCGATCGCCGAGGGGGACGGGTACGACGACGACGCGAGCGACTTCGCGGCGATCGCGCTCGCCGGGATCGGGCAGGACGTGCTCGACGGCGACGGGCTGGAGCCGTTCTTCGACCCCGAGGGACGGGATCTGAAGGTCTCCGATCCCGGGCTGCCGCCGTCGGCCGGGCTGCCGCCCGAGGCCGCCGACACCTTCGTCCGGGAGAAGTCCGTGGTGCCGGTGGAGCCGCTGTCCCTGCCGGCCGGGCCGACGGATCCGGAGCTGCTGGAGGAGGCGCTCGCGGAGCTGGAGCGGATGGTCGGGCTCGAGCCGGTGAAGCGGCAGGTCAAGGCGTTGTCCGCACAGCTGAACATGGCGCGGCTGCGGGCCGGGCAGGGGTTGCCCGTCCAGCCGCCCAAGCGGCACTTCGTCTTCTCCGGGCCGTCCGGGACCGGGAAGACGACCGTGGCGCGAATACTGGGCCGGGTCTTCTACGCGCTCGGGCTGCTGGGCGGCGACCATCTCGTCGAGGCGCAGCGCGCGGATCTCGTGGGCGAGTACCTCGGGCAGACCGCGGTGAAGGCCAACGAGCTGATCGACTCGGCGATCGGTGGCGTGCTCTTCGTGGACGAGGCGTACTCGCTGTCCAACTCCGGGTACGGCAAGGGCGACGCGTACGGGGACGAGGCGCTTCAGGTGCTGCTGAAGCGGGCCGAGGACAACCGGGATCATCTGGTGGTGATCCTCGCGGGGTATCCGGAGGGGATGGACCGGCTGCTGGCGGCGAATCCCGGGCTGTCGTCGCGGTTCACGACACGCGTGGACTTTCCGTCCTACCGGCCGTTGGAGCTGACCTCGATCGGGGAGGTGCTCGCGGCGGAGAACGGGGACGTGTGGGACGAGGAGGCGCTCGACGAGTTGCGGTCGGTCTCCGGGCATGTCGTCGATCAGGGGTGGATCGACGAGTTGGGGAACGGGCGGTTCTTGCGGACGCTGTACGAGAAGAGCTGCGCGTATCGGGATCTACGGCTGTCGGGGTATCCGTCGATTCCCACGCGGGATGACTTGTCGACGTTGCGGCTGCCGGATCTGATGCAGGCGTATGGGGAGGTGTTGTCGGGGCGGGGGCCGGGGGGTTCTTCGGCACTGTGATTTCTTCGCCCCCGCCGCCCCTACCCGTCCCATCCTCCAGGGGCTGCGCGCCCCTTCGGCCCCCCGTCACAGACTTCGGGGCTCCGCCCCGGACCCCGTTCGCGCGGTTCCCCGCGCCCCTGGAAGGAAGGCCGTAGGCCCCTCTTAGGGGTGCGGGGAACTGCGCGAGGAGCCCCACCCAGCCGCAGCCGACAAATCGGCCGCGGGGGTCCGGGGGCGCAGCCCCCGGCTTGGGTCAGCTGGCCAAGGCCTCCTCCGGGGTTTCGCTGCCGCGTGGCTCCGTCACTCGGACCGGGTGGATCTCTCGGTGGGCCGGGTCGCGGACCTCGCCGACCAGGAGTTCCAGGACGTCCTCCAGGGCGACGAGGCCAAGGACCTTGCCGGAGGCGTCCGCCACCTGGGCCAGATGGGTGGCCGCACGCCGCATGACGGTCAGCGCGTCGTCCAGTGGCAGCTCCGCGCGGAGGGTGGTCATGGGGCGCCAGACCTGCTGGGGGACGGCGCGGTCGGAGTCCTCCAGGTCGAGGACGTCCTTGACATGGAGGTAGCGGCCCATGAAGGCGCCGTTCTCCGCGACCACCGGGAAACGGGAGTAGCCCGTGCGCGCGGTGAGGGCCACCACCTGGGCGGGGGTCACCGACGGGCCCACCGTCACCAGGGAGTCGCGCTTCAGCAGGACGTCCGTCACCGGGCGGGAGCCCAGCTCCAGCGCGTCCTCCAGGCGTTCCTGCTCCTCGGGGTCGAGCAGCCCGGCCTGGCCGGAGTCCTCCACCAGCCGCACCAGCTGGACACTGGTGAAGACCGCCTCGACCTCGTCCTTGGGCTCGACGTGGAAGAGCCTCAGGACGACCCGGGCGCAGGCACCGAGGCCCGCGGTGACCGGCTTGCAGAGACGGGCGAAGGCCACGAGCGCCGGGCTCAGCCACAGCGCGGTCTTCTCGGGCGCGGCCATCGCCAGGTTCTTCGGCAGCATCTCGCCGATGACGAGGTGGAGGAAGACCACGACGGCGAGCGCGATCACATAGCCCAGGGGGTGGATCATGCCGTGCGGCAGGTGGATCGCCTCGAAGACCGGCTCCAGGAGCTTCGCCACGGTCGGCTCGGCCACCGCGCCCAGCGTCAGCGAGCAGACGGTGATGCCGAACTGGGCCGCCGCCATCATCTGCGGCAGGTTCTCCAGGCCGTAGAGGACCTGGCGGGCCCGCGCGGTCCCCAGGGGTTCGATCTGGCTGCGACGGACGGAGACGAGGGCGAACTCGGCGCCGACGAAGAAGCCGTTGGCGAGCACGAGGAGCAGGGCGAACAGGAGTTGGAGCACGCTCATCGGGCCGCCTCCACGACAGCGGCGGGGGCGGTCCGTACGAGGCGTACGCGCTCCGCCCGGTAGTGCCCGACCTGGCGTACGGCGAGCCGCCAGCCGGGCAGTTCCGTCCTGTCGCCCGGCGCGGGGATACGGCCGAGGAGGTCTGCGACGAGGCCGGCGACCGTCTCGTACGGGCCCTCGGGGACGTCGAGGCCGATGCGCTGGAGCACGTCGACCCGGCAGCTGCCGTCGACGTCCCAGGCGGGGCGGCCGTCCTCGGGCGGGGCGGCGGCGAGTTCGGGCAGGTCGTGCCCGTCGTGCTCGTCGCGCACCTCGCCGACCAGTTCCTCGACGATGTCCTCCAGGGTCACCACCCCGGCCGTACCGCCGTACTCGTCGACGACGACGGCGATGGGCTGCTCGCTGCGCAGCCGGGCCAGGAGCGGCTGCACGGGAAGCGTCTCGGGGACCAGCAGCGGGGACTTGGCGATACGGCCGACCGGGGTGTGCAGCCGGTCGTGGGCCGGGATCGCGAGGGCGTCCTTGAGGTGGACCATGCCGACGATCTCGTCGATCCGCTCGCGGTAGACGGGGAAGCGGGAGAGGCCGGTGGCGCGGGTCAGATTGACCACGTCCTCGGCGGTGGCCGTGGACTGCAGGGCGCTGACCTTGACGCGGGGGGTCATCACGTTCTCCGCGGTCAGGTCGCCCAGGGAGAGGGTGCGGACGAAGAGGTCGGCCGTGTCCTGTTCCAGGGCGCCGGCCTGGGCCGAGTGCCGGGCGAGGGAGACCAGTTCGCCGGGGGTGCGGGCGGAGGCCAGCTCGTCGGTGGGCTCCACGCCGAAGGCGCGGACCAGACGGTTGGCGACCGCGTTGAGAGCGGCGATGACCGGGCGGAAGAGACGGGAGAAGACGTGCTGGGGGCCCGCGACGAAGCGGGCGACCTGCATGGGCTTCGACACCGCCCAGTTCTTGGGGACCAGTTCGCCGATCACCATCTGCACGGCCGAGGCCAGCAGCATGCCGACGACCACGGACACCCCGGACACGGCGCCTTCGGGTATGCCGATGGCGGTGAAGGGGCCGTGGAGTATCTCCGCGAGCGCCGGTTCGGCGAGCATGCCGACGACGAGGGAGGTGATGGTGATGCCGAGCTGGGTGCCGGAGAGCTGGAAGGACAGCTCCTTGAGCGCGCCCACCACCTTGAGGGCCCGGCGGTCGCCCTCGGCGGCGGCCTTCTCGGCCTCCGGCCGTTCGACCGTCACGAGGCCGAACTCGGCCGCCACGAAGAAGCCGTTGGCGAGGATCAGCAGGAACGCGGCTCCGAGAAGGAGCAGGGGGATGGTCATGCCGCCGCCTCGATATGTCGGGAGGGGGCGGCGCAGGTACTACAGGACGATCCGTCCATCGCTGGAAGGAGTCACTCCTCGAATAGCAGGGAGCCTCCGCCTTCCGGGGGACGGAACGGCAGAGGCGGAGGCGCGACGAAAACGCCTCCGCCAACAGATTAATCAAGACATGGGCCGGTGCGGCAGGGGCGGCGGCCCCGAGTCGGCCCTGATCTTGCCCGGGTTCCCGCTCGGGGTCAGTCCTGACGCCGCTCGGGCTCGGCGACCGACCGGGCCTCGACCAGCGCCCGGAGGGTCCTGGCGTCCTCGATGGCGCGCTGCTTGGCGATGCCCGGCTGGATGCCGAGCGCGGGCAGGCTGGTGCCGTCGGTGAGGTCGAGGAAGACCCAGGGGTCGCCGACCCGCAGGTTCACCTGCACGATCTCCGCCCAGCCCAGCTGCCGCCGCGCCGTGATGTTGACCACGGTCACACCGGATTCGTCGGCGACCACCTTGGGCCGGGACAGCATCCACAGCACCCCGGCGAGCATGGCCGCCGTGAAGACGAAGCTCAGCCGCTCCCCCGGGCCGAGCGTGGGCAGCAGCAGTGCGACCACCGTGATGACCACGAAGATCGCACCCGCGGCGGTGAGCAGCACGGCCCGGGTGCGGCCCGGCCGAAAAGTGACCGGCAGGGCGGGGAGAGCGGGCAGGGCGGACTGGTCCGGCATGGCGTACGACTCCCCGGCCGTCAGAGGCGGCAGGCGTGGATGGCGGTGGTCAGGATGGCCCGGGCGCCGATGTCGTACAGGTCGTCCATGATCCGCTGGGCCTCCTTGGCCGGGACCATGGCGCGCACGGCGACCCAGCCCTCGTTGTGCAGCGGGGAGACGGTCGGGGACTCCAGGCCCGGCGTGAGCGCGACGGCCTTCTCCAACTGCTCGACGCGGCAGTCGTAGTCCATCATCACGTAGGTCCTGGCCACGAGGACGCCCTGGAGGCGGCGCAGGAACTGCTGCACCTTGGCCTCGTTCTCCGAGTCCTCCGCGTTCTCCGCGTTCTCCGGGTTCTCCGCGTTCTCCGCGTTCTCCGCGGACGTGCCGGCGCCGACGCGGCGGATGACGACGGCCTCGGACTTCATGATCGGGTCGCCGAAGACCTCCAGGCCGGCGTTCCGCAGCGAGGTGCCGGTCTCGACGACGTCGGCGATGACCTCGGCGACACCCAACTCGATCGCGGTCTCGACGGCGCCGTCGAGGTGGACGACGGAGGCGTCGATGCCGTGGTCGGCGAGGTGCTTGGCGACGATTCCCTCGTAGGAGGTGGCGACCGTCTTGCCCTTGAGGTCCGCGACACCGGTCGCCGCGCCCGGCTTCGAGGCGAAGCGGAACGTGGAGCGGGCGAAGCCGAGCGGCAGGATCTCCTCGGCGTTGGCACCGGAGTCGATCAGCAGGTCACGGCCGGTGATGCCGATGTCGAGGCGGCCGGAGGAGACGTAGATCGCGATGTCGCGAGGGCGGAGGTAGAAGAACTCCACCTCGTTGACCGGGTCGACGATCCGCAGCTCCTTGGACTCCCGGCGCTGCTGGTAGCCGGCCTCATGCAGCATCTCCCCCGCAGGTCCGGACAGGGAACCCTTGTTGGGGACGGCGATGCGCAGCATGAGGTCGGCTTCCTTCGCGTGAGATGAGAGGGGATCGTACGGAACGGGCTGGCTTACAGGTGGGCGTACACGTCGTCCAGGGAGATGCCGCGGGCGACCATCATCACCTGGACGTGGTAGAGCAGCTGCGAGATCTCCTCGGCTGCCGCTTCCTTGCCCTCGTACTCGGCGGCCATCCAGACTTCGGCGGCCTCTTCGACGACCTTCTTGCCGATGGCATGGACGCCCTTCCCGACCAGTTCTGCGGTGCGGGAAGTGGCGGGGTCGCCGGTGGCGGCCTTCTGCTGGAGCTCGGTGAAGAGCTCCTCGAACGTCTTCTTGGACATGGTGAGGCTCAGCCTACGCGCAACCGCCGGTGTCTCAGCGCCAGGGTTCGGATACTGAGCGGAGGGTGGCCGCCGTCGCCACGGCCGCCGTCACCGCCTCGTGGCCCTTGTCCTCGTTCGAGCCCTCGATGCCCGCGCGGTCCAGGGCCTGTTCCTCGGTGTCGCAGGTCAGCACGCCGAAGCCGATGGGGACACCGGTTTCGACGGAGACCTGGGTGAGGCCCTGGGTGACGCCCTGGCACACGTACTCGAAGTGGGGGGTGCCGCCGCGGATGACGACGCCGAGGGCGACGATGGCGTCGTAGCCTCGGCCCGCGAGGACCTTGGCGACGACCGGGAGTTCCCAGCTGCCGGGGACGCGCAGGAGGGTGGGCTCGTCGATGCCCAGGTCGCGCAGGGCGCGCAGGGCGCCCTCGACGAGACCGTCCATCACCTTCTCGTGCCACTGGGCCGCGATGACCGCGACGCGCAGGTCGCCGCAGTTGCGTACGGACAGTTCGGGTGCGCCCTTGCCGCTCACGTTGCTCCTTGGTTCCTGAATCTTGTACGTGCTGATCGTGCTGGTCGTGCTGTTCGTGCTGTGGTTGTCACAAGGTCACTGGTTGCCGCAGGTGGTCGCGGTGGTCGTGTCCAGCCAGGGCAGGTCGTGGCCCATCCGGTCGCGCTTGGTGCGCAGATAGCGGAGGTTGTGCTCGCCCGCGCGGACCGGCATCGGCTCGCGGTCGGTGACGGTGAGGCCGTGCCGGACGAGGGCGTCGGTCTTCTCGGGGTTGTTGGTCATCAGCCGGAGGCTGTGGACGCCCAGGTCCTGGAGGATCTGCGCGCCGGCGCCGTAGTCCCGGGCGTCCGCGGGCAGGCCCAGCTCCAGGTTGGCGTCGAGGGTGTCGCGGCCGCGTTCCTGGAGTTCGTAGGCGCGCAGCTTGGACAGCAGTCCGATGCCGCGTCCCTCGTGGCCGCGCAGATAGACGACCACGCCCCGGCCCTCGGCGGCGATGCGTTCGAGGGAGGTCTGGAGCTGGGGGCCGCAGTCGCAGCGCAGGGAGTGGAAGATGTCGCCGGTGAGGCATTCGGAGTGGACGCGCACGAGGACGTCCTCGCCGTCGCCGATCTCGCCGTGGACGAGGGCGACGTGTTCGACGCCGTCGACGGTGGAGCGGTAGCCGTACGCGGTGAAGTCGCCGAAGGCGGTGGGCAGTCGGGTCTTCGCCTCGCGCCTGACGGTGGGCTCGGAGGAACGGCGGTAGGCGATCAGGTCCTCGATGGAGATGATCGTCAGGCCGTGCTTGCGGGCGAACGGGATCAGCTCGGGAAGGCGCAGCATACGGCCGTCCTCGCCGGCGATCTCGACGATCGCGCCGGCCGGGCGCAGGCCCGCGAGGCGGGCGAGGTCGACGGCGGCCTCGGTGTGGCCGTCGCGCACGAGGACTCCGCCGGAGCGGGCGCGCAGCGGGAAGATGTGGCCGGGGCGGACGAAGTCGCCGGGCTCGGCCGTGCCGCTCGCCAGGAGCTGGAGGGTGGTGGCGCGGTCGGAGGCGGAGATGCCGGTGGTGACGCCGTGCCGCGGGGCCGCGTCGACCGTGACGGTGAAGGCGGTGCGCATGGACTCGGTGTTCTGCTGCACCATCTGCGGCAGTTCGAGCCGGTCCAGTTCGTCGCCCTCCATGGGGGCGCAGATCATGCCCCGGCACTCGCTCATCATGAAGGCGATGATCTCGGGGGTGGCCTTCTCGGCGGCGATGACGAGGTCGCCCTCATTCTCGCGGTCCTCGTCGTCGACGACCACGACCGGGCGGCCGGCCGCGATGTCGGCGATGGCCTGTTCGATCGGGTCGAGTCCGAAGTTCTCGATGCCGTCGGTGCTGTAGAGGATCGGCGCCGTGGTCATGCCGGGGCTCCTTCCAGGGCGGGCTTGCGGGAGCGCAGCCACCAGTCGCGCATGCCCCACAGGACGAGCGCGCCGTAGATGATGTAGACGAATCCGGAGAACGCGTAGCCGTTGGCGAAGTTGAGCGGGACGCCGACCAGGTCGACGAGCAGCCAGGCGAACCAGAACTCGACCATGCCGCGCGCCTGGGCGTACATGGCGACGATGGTGCCGGTGAAGATGTAGGCGTCCGGCCAGGGGTCCCAGGACAGGGTGGGGAACGCGGTGAAGAGGGCGCCGACGGCGAGGGTGCCGAGCA
Organism: Streptomyces sp. NPDC001868; assembly: GCF_040297125.1. Lineage (NCBI taxonomy): Bacteria > Bacillati > Actinomycetota > Actinomycetes > Kitasatosporales > Streptomycetaceae > Streptomyces > Streptomyces sp. NPDC001868. The sequence goes on from NZ_JBEOYO010000009.1 coordinate 72,850, forward strand.
CGGCGCCGGCGATCAGGTAGCCGCGCTCGCGCCAGGTGGCGAAGCGCGGGGCGATGGCGCCGTCCGCCGCCTGCTTCTTCGTACGGTTCCACTGCCACCAGCCGTACGCGGCGACGGCCATGACGATGACCTGCTTGCCGGCGCTGCCGGTCAGGTGGCCCACGAAGGCGCCGAAGAGGACGAGGCCGGAGAGGAACTGCACGGGCCAGTTCCACAGGGAGCGGATCGCGCCGAGGGCGAGGGCGATCAGACCGAGGATGTTGCCGATCATGTCCGACCAGAGGATCTGCTGGCCGAAGGCGGTGAAGGCGACGGTGTTCAGCGAGTTCACCGCTCCGCCCCTCGCGTGTTCGCCGTCCCCTGGGCGCCGAGCAGTCGCTCGACGTACTTGGCGATGACGTCGACTTCCAGGTTGACCGGGTCGCCGGGCTGCTTGCGGCCGAGCGTGGTCAGGTCGAGGGTGGTCGGGATGAGGCTGACCGTGAAGTAGTCGGGGCCGGCGTCGACGACGGTGAGGCTGATGCCGTCGACGGTGATGGAGCCCTTCTCGACGACGTACCGGGTGAGGTCGGCGGGGAGCGAGATCTTGACGATCTCCCAGTTCTCGGAGGGCTTGCGCTCGATGACCTCGCCCGTGCCGTCGACATGGCCCTGCACGATGTGGCCGCCGAGGCGCTCGCCGACGGCCATGGGGCGTTCGAGGTTGACGCGGGAGCCGGTGGTGAGGGCGCCGAGGCTGGAGCGTTCGAGGGTCTCCGCCATGACGTCGGCGGTGAACCAGTCGTCCTCGTGCTCCACGACGGTGAGACAGACGCCGTTGACGGCGATGGAGTCACCGTGGCGCGCGCCCTCGGTGACGACGGGGCCGCGCAGACGGAAGCGGGAGGAGTCGCCGAGCTTCTCGACGGCGGTGACCTCACCCAGCTCTTCGACGATTCCGGTGAACACTTCCCGGGTCCTCCTGCCTCATTCGGGCACGGACTCCGGGGCTGTCGAAGACGACAGACATGAGCGGACAGCGGCACAGGGAGCGACGCCGTGTGGCGGACCCACCCCTGGCGGGGCAGACCGAGAACAGACGGCGGCACGCACGAATGCCCGCCCGCCGCGCACTGCCTCCCATCCGGACTTTAACCGTCGGTCCAGGAATTTCACCTGGTCAACCGGCCGCTGGAAGCGACCGGGTCGCGGACTGTAACCGCCGGTTCGGACTTTCACCGACCCCGGAGTGCGCTGCTTCTGGTACAGGGCCAGTGTGCCACGCCCGATCGGCACCCATGCGGGTGAGCACTGTGGGGTGGCTCACAGGCCGTGTCCCTGGACTTCCCCAGCGGGGGCCGACGGGTTTCGGCTATCACTGACCATGGGTCAACTTCCGCCGCGGCGGCCCCACTCGAAGGGGTCGGGCCCATTGACCAGCTTGGTCTAGTCCTTTTAAAGTCTGCGGTCGCGGTACCCGCCTCGAACGGCCCGGCGGCGGTGACGACGGCCCTTGCCCCGTCGCCGGGTCCCACTCGTCCGTCTCCCGGCGGCCTCCGGGCGAGCGCGGGCGTGCGCTCTGGAAAGGTGGGGGCGTGACGACGACCACCACCGCCGACGAGTTCGAACCGCACCGCCCCCGCCTGTTCGGTCTGGCCTACCGTCTGCTGGGCTCCGCGGCGGACGCCGAGGACGCCGTGCAGGACACGTATCTCCGCTTCAGCGGCGCGGACCGTACGGCCATCGAGCATCCCGCCGCCTGGCTGGCCAAGGTCGTCACCAACCTCTGTCTCACCCGGCTGACCTCCGCGCGGGCCCGCCGTGAGCGGTACACGGGGACGTGGCTGCCGGAGCCGGTCCTCACCTCCGACGGCACGCTCGGCCCACTGGAGTCGGCCGAGCAGCGCGAGGCGGTCTCGCTCGCGCTGCTGGTCCTGCTGGAGCGGCTCACCCCGACCGAGCGGGCCGTGTACGTGCTGCGGGAGGCCTTCGCGTACGGCTACCGGGAGATCGCCGGCGTGCTGGATCTGACCGAGGCCAACTGCCGTCAGCTGTACCGGCGGGCTGCCGGGCGGGTGGCGGTGCCGGAGGCACGGTTCGAGCCGACGCCGGAGCGGCGGTCCGGGCTGGTGGAATCCTTCCTCGCGGCGGCCGAGCAGGGCGACATGGCCGGGCTGGAGAAGATCCTCGCCGAGGACGTGGTCTGGTGGTCCGACGGCGGGGGCAAGGTCAGCGCGGCGCTGCGGCCCGTCGAGGGGCGCGAGAAGGTGCTGCGGCTGCTGGTCGGGGGCTGGGCGAAGTGGGCGGTCGGCCTGGACTTCACCCTGGCCGAGGTCAACGGTTCCCCCGCGCTGCTCGCACGGGCCGGGGAAACCCTCGTGTTCACCGTGTCCTTCGCGTTCCGGGGCGGTGTCGTGACGGACGTGCGGGCCGTGCTGAACCCGGACAAGCTGGAGTTCGCGGGGCGACAGCTGACCGGAGCGTGACCGGGCGCCGGACGTGATCGCCTTCCACGCGGTGGTCGTCACCTTCCACGCGGTGGCTGTCAGCTTCCACGCCGCGGTTGTCGCATTCCACGGCGGCGGTCCCGTCGTCACCGCTGTAGGGCGTTTCCAGCCGGGGGCGTCCGGCACACGAAGGGGATGGACAGCATGAGCACGATCCTGGTGACCGGCGGCACCGGTGTCCTCGGCCGGCCCCTCACCGAGCGGCTGCGGGCGGACGGACACGAGGTGCGGGTGCTCAGCCGGCACACGCGTCCGTACGCCGTCGATCTCGTCGCGGGCGGGGAGGGGCTGGACACGGCCGTGGCGGGGCTGGAGACGATCGTGCACTGCGCGACGTCGCCGCGCGGGGACGACAAGAAGGCGGCGGAGAACCTGATCGCGGCGGCGCGACGGGCCGGGGTACGACATCTGGTCTACATCTCGATCGTCGGCGTGGACCGGGTGCCGTTCGGCTACTACCGGTCCAAGCTGGCCGTCGAGCGGCTGGTCGAGGAGTCGGGGCTGGGCTGGACGATCCTGCGCGCGACCCAGTTCCACGACCTCCTGGTGATGCTCTTCCAAGGCCTGTCCAAGCCGCCGGTCATGTTGCTCCCCGCCGGGGTGAGCGACCAGCCCGTGGCCGTCACCGAGGTCGCCGAGCGTCTGGCGGAGCTGGCCGCGGGCGCCCCCGCCGGCCGTGTCGAGGACCTGGGCGGCCCCGAGATCCTGCCCTTCCCCCAGCTGGCCCGCGCCTACCTGAAGGCCACCGGCCGCCGCCGCCCGCTGCTGAACGTCCCGCTGTTCGGCAAGGCGTACCGGGGCTTTCGCGACGGCGGCCACCTCACGCCGGGGCGGGCCGTGGGGAAGGGGACGTTCGGGGAGTACCTGGAGGCGCGGTTCGGCGGCCGGGGGAAGGCGTGAGGGGCGGGGGGCGGCGCCCGGCGGTGCGAGGCACCGTCGGGAGGGACGCGGAGCGTCCGGCCCGACCGGCTCGCGCTGTCCCGGCCCGACCGGCTCGCGCTATCGCGCGGGCGGTGCGAACAGGTCGTCCTGGGCCGCCTCCCGGGCCATGAGCAGCGCGCCGCGCAGTACGGCGGCCCCGCCGAGGCCACTGGCCCGGACCTCGGTCGGCAACGGCGACATGGTCGCCAGCCGCTCCCCCACCCTCCCGGCGAGTTCCTCCCCGCCGGCCTGACCGACCTCACCCCCGAGGACCACGCAGCCGGGGTCGAGCACGGCGACGACGGAGGCGACGCCTATGGCCACGCGGTCGGCGAGGGCGTCGAGAAAGCGGGCGTGGGGGGCGGCAGCGGGGGCGTGTCCCTTCGAAGGGTGCGCCGAGGTGACTGTGCCGTCCGCTGAGGGGCGCGCCGAGGTGACTGTGCCGTTCACCGACAGCCCGGCCGCCGCTGCCCGTACCAGCGTCGCCGCGTGCGGTTCGTTCGTCGTCGGGTCGGCCGTGACGCCGTGGGCGGTGGCCAGCGCCGTCACCGCCGCCGCGCCGCCCAGGGAGTGGAAGCCGCCCTCGCAGTCGGTGGCCGAGGGAGCCGTGGTCGTGCCCGGAACCGGGAGGAAGCCGATCTCGCCCGTGCCGCCGGAGGCGCCCCGGCGGAGGTGGCCGTCGAGGACGACGGCGGCGCCGGTACCGAGGCCGAGCCAGAGGAGCACGAAGGTGTCGCGGTCGCGGGCGGCGCCGTCCCGCTGTTCGGCCAGGGCGGCGAGGTTGGTCTCGTTCTCGACGAGGACGCGGGCGGGGAGCCGTTCGCCGAGGGCGGCGACCAGGCGGCGGTGCCATTCGGGAAGGCCGCTGGAGTCGCGGAGTTCGCCGGTGGCCGGGTCGATCAGACCGGGGGCGCCGACGGCGACCGTGTGCAGCCGGTCGGCACCGGCCTCCTTCGCGGCACGCTCCACCAGGGTGACCGCCTGCTCCACCGCGGGTCCCGTGCCGGTGTCGTCCGCGATGGGGACAGAGGCCCGCGCCAGCTCCGTACCGAGCAGGTCGGCGACGACGACCGTGACGCCCTCGGTGCGCACATCGAGGGCCGCGAGGTGCGCCCGGTCGGCGACGATGCCGTAGAGGCGGGCGTTGGGGCCCCGCCGCTGCTCCCCCGACTCCCCCACGACGTCGATCAGTCCGGCGGCCGTGAGGCGCTCCACGAGGTCGGCGACCGTGGGCCGGGACAGACCGGTGAGCTGCTTCAACTGCCCGGCCGTCAGCGGCCCTTCCTGCTGCAACAGCCGCAGGGCGAGCCGGTCGTTGATGGCTCTGGCGGTGCTGGGTGATGCGGGCATGCCGGGATCCTCCCAGATCTGCGGCGCCGTACGGCCGGTGGGCCTCGGGCGCACGCTCCCTATCTATCAGGCAGGGTTCCTGATAGTTTACGGCGGCGCCGGGGAAGAGTCGGGGGTGGCCCGGCGGCGGCGGGGAACCGAAGTCCTGGGGCACCCGGGAATTCGAGGGAGGGCGGAGAATGAGCGCGGTGGTCTACGAGCAGCGCGAGGTGAGGCGGGCACGGTACGCCGTGGCGGCCGTGTTCGCGGTGCACGGCGCCGTCACCGGCTCGTTCGCGACCCGCGTGCCGTGGATCCAGGACCATGCCGGCGTCAGCGCGGGTCAACTGGGCCTCGCGCTCGCCTTCCCGGCGATCGGCGCGTCCCTGGCGATGCCGCTCGCGGGCCGGATCAGCCACCGCTTCGGCGCCCGGGCCGCGCTGCGCGGACTGCTCTCCCTGTGGACGCTCGCGCTGATCCTGCCGTCGCTGGCGCCTAACCTCTGGACGCTCTGTTTCGGGCTGTTCGTGTACGGCGCGTCGGCGGGCATGGCGGATGTCGCGATGAACGCGCTCGGCGTCGAGGTCGAGAACCGCCTCGGGAAGTCGATCATGTCCGGGCTGCACGGCATGTGGAGCGCGGGCGCCCTCGTCGGCTCGGCGGGCGGCACCCTCGCCGCCCACCTGGGCGCGGACGCCCGGCTGCACCACGCGCTGGCGGCCGCCGTCCTCACCGCTCTCGGTCTGGTCGCCTGTCAGTGGGTCCTGGATCTCAGGCCCACCGAGGACGAGGAGCCGCCGCCCCGGTTCGCGCTGCCGCCGAAGTCGGCGCTGCTGATCGGCGCGGTCGGGTTCTGCGCGGTGTTCGCGGAGGGAGCGGCGCTGGACTGGTCGGCGGTCTATCTGCGGGACCAGCTGGAGACCTCGGCCGGGCTCGCGGCGGCGTGCACCACCGGGTTCATGCTGACCATGGCGGTGGCCCGGCTCGCGGGCGACGCGGTGGTGAACCGCTTCGGCTCGGTCCGTACGGTACGGGCGAGCGGGGTCCTGGCCGCGCTCGGCGGGATCCTCATCGTCTTCGCGGACCAGCCGGCGGTCGCGATGGCCGGGTTCGCGCTGATGGGCCTCGGTATCGCGGTCGTCGTCCCGCTCTGCTTCGCCGCCGCCGGCCGCAGCGGGCCGAACCCCAGCCAGGCCATCGCCGGCGTCGCGACCATCACGTACACCTCCGGGCTGGTGGCGCCGAGCGCGATCGGCGGTCTGGCTCAGCTGACCAGTCTGGTCGTGTCGTTCGGCCTGGTGACCGTGCTGGCCTGCGGCCTGGTCGCCTTCGCGGGCGTCCTGCGCACCAGCGACCGGGACCGCCCGCGGATCACCCGCCCGGACGTGGCGATCCCGGACCCGAAGCGCTGACCCGACCGGCCCACCGGGCCGCCCCGCTCGCGCCGGCGCCCGCCGCCCCTCACCCCCGCGCCAGCTCGTACGCGTACCCCGGTGAGAACGCCCCCGCGCGCCCCCGGCAGCCGTCGGACTCGCCCGGGAGTTTCACCCACAGGTAGGCGTCGATGCGGGGCTCGCCGGTGGTGAGGGTCGGTGGGCGGCCGAGGCCGCGGCCGGCGGGGTCGCACCACTCGCCGTCCTTCGGGGCGCCGTTGCCGTTGCGGCTGGTGTCGATGACGGCGCCGAGGCCCGCGGGACCGCCGAGGGCGTCGAGGACACGGCGGGTGTAGGCGACCTCGGCCTCGGTGCGGTTGAAGTTGGACACGTTGCTGAAGACGCCGTCGGAGCCGTCGGGTGAGCCGGCGCCCGCCCGGCGGAGGAGCGCGGCCTGCTTGGCCGGCACGTTCCATTCCGAGTGCCCGGCGTCGTAGTAGACACGGGCGTCGCGGTTGGCCGCCTTGATGACGCGGCCGGCGCGGGCGAGCGAGGCGAAGCGGTCGGCGCGGGTGCCGGCGGAGAGACAGTCGGACTGGGCGATCGCGTCCGGCTCCAGGATCACGATGACGTCGTCCGAGCCGAGCCCGGCGGCGAACGCGTCGATCCAGGCGTCGTACGCGTCCAGGCTCGACGCCCCGCCCTGCGAGGCCCCTCCGCAGTCCCGGTCGGGGATCGCGTACGCCACGAGGACCGGCACCTTCCCCCGCGCGGCGCCCCCGGAGGCGACCGCCGCGACCTGGGAGGTGACGGTGGCCGGGCTGGGGTCGGTGAACCAGACGGCGGCCGGGCGGTCGGCAATACCGGTCTCGATGGCGGTGCTGCGCGGGTCGTCCGGGTTGTCCCGGACCCAGTCCAGCACCTGGGAGTCGGGGTGGCGGTACAGGCCGCCGGAGCCGAGGCCAGGTCCGGGTCCGGATTCCGTCCGCGCCTCCGTCCGCTCCGCCGAGGGCCGCACACCGGCCTTCCCGGAGGGTTCGGGCGACTTCGAGGGCGCCGGCGGGGGCGAGGTGCGCGACGGTGAGGGCGAACCCGCGGTCGGGCCGTCCGACGCGGCCGGATCGAACGGGGCGAACGAGTCGAACGGCTCGGACCGGAGTCCCTCCGAGCGGCTCGTCAGCGGCCGGGCCTCGTCCGCGCCTCTCTCACCGCCCATCGCGGCCACCATCCCGGTGACGGTACCGACGACGGCCACGAACGATGCCGCGGCCACCATGGCGCCGCGCCTCGCCGCCCGCCTGCGTTCGGCTCGGCGTGCGGCCAGACGCTGGGCGCGTAAGCCTGACACGTGGTGCTCCCCCCTTGCTCCCCGGACAGCGCTCCGTCGGCACTCCGGCACTTCCCGCCGGACCCGCGTTACCCCGTTCCGGGGACGCCTCGGGCACGGCGGCACCGGTGTCAGCGTAGGCCTGGGACCCTGCCCCTTATGGCGCAGTTGGAACATTTCACCAGTTCCGTGGACTCGTCCACGGACGCAGTAGACACCGTCGTCTCCCGGATGCGCGCCCTCGACGCGGTCCTCCCCGAGCGGGACGGGATCGCCGTCTTCAACCGCGTCTACCTCGCCGTCACGGAGGTCGTCGCCCACCGGCTGGACGCCGGCCGCTTCCCGGACGCCGAGGCCGCGACGACCCTGGACGTGCTCTTCGCCGAGCGGTATCTGCGGGTCGCCGAGGGCGGCCGCGCCCCCGCCTGCTGGCGGCCGTTGCTGCAGTTCCGGCGTCATCCCGGTGTACGGCCGCTGCAGTTCGCCCTCTGCGGCATCAATGCGCACATCGGGCACGATCTCGCGCTGGCCGTCGTGGACACCTGTCGTACGCTCGGCTGCGAACCCGCCGATCTGGAGGATGAGTTCGAGCAGGTGGGCGATGTCCTCGTCTCGCTGGAGGAACGTATCCGCGAGGAGTTGATGCCGGGTCCCGATCTTCTCCAGATCGCCGATCCGCTCACGCATCTGCTCAGCGCCTGGAGCCTGGAACGCGCCCGTGAGGCCACCTGGTCGGCCGCCCGCACCCTGTGGGCCCTGCGCGGACTGCCCGATCTCGCCGAGGAGTTCGCCCACCGGCTGGACGCGGCGGTCGGCCTCGCGGGCCGCATGCTGCTGACCCCGCTGCCCGAGTGAGCCGCCTCCCGCCCTCCCGTGTGAACGTAATACGTTCGACTTGAGAAGATCCCTCGACGAGGAGCACACGGCATGGCGTTACGGCTCGGGCTCGCCCTTCCCCAGATGCGGCAGTACGACATCGGAAAGGACGTGCCCGACGTGGCGCGTACGGCCGAGGACATCGGCTACGACAGCCTGTGGGTCTTCGAACGGGCCCTGTTCCCGGAGCCACCGACGCAGGGCCTCTACGGCCTGGAGGGCCTGCCCTGGCCGGACCACTACCGGCATGTGGCCGAGCCCCTCGTCACCCTCACCCTCGCCGCGGCGGCCACCCAGCGGGCCCGGCTGGGCACCAGCCTGATCGCCCCGCTGCACGTTCCGTTCCAGCTCGCCAAGTCCCTGGCCTCACTGGACGCGGCGAGCGGCGGCCGGGTCGTCGCGGGGCTCGGCACGGGCTGGTCCCTCGACGAGTACGCGGCGGCGGCCGTCCGGCCCTTCGAGGAGCGCGGCCAGGTGCTGGAGGAGCTGATCGGGGTGTGCCGGGCGGTCTGGGGCCCGGACCCGGTGTCGTACGACGGAAGGCTCACGAAGATCACCTCCGCCGTGGTCGGGCCCAAGCCCCGTCGACCGATCCCCATCCTGCTCTCCGGGAGCACCGCGCGCGCCCGGCGCCGGCTCGTCGACCACGCCGACGGCTGGCTGCCGGTGGGTCTGGGCGTCGAGGAACTGGCCGCGCAGTGGCGGCAGTTGCGCGACCTGGCCGCCGAGCGCCGCCGCATCAGACCGCTCCGCTCGGTGCTGCGCATCAATGTGCAGTACCAGACGAAGGCCTACGACGCCGCCGACCGCCACCCCTTCCAGGGCAACGCCGACCAGCTCGCCGAGGACCTGGCCGCGCACGCCGCGATCGGCCTCGACGAGATATTCCTCGACCTGCAGTACGGCCTGCGGGACGCCGAGGAGCTCAAGGACGTGGCCGCCGAGGTGTACGCCTCGGCACGGGCGGCCGGGGTGTAGCTCCGGCGGACGACAGGTCCCGGGCCGGCCGAACGAGCCCTAGTCCTCCGGGAGTTCGACGGGCGCGATCTCGTCGTAGACGTCCCCGGGCCCGGGGTTGGTCGCGTCGGTGGCGCCCCCGAAGTGGTGCATGACACCCCAGACCGCGTTGAGCGCGGTCTGGATCGCGCCCTCGGCCCAGCCGGCCGTCCAGGAGACGTCGTCGCCGGCGAGGAAGATGCCCCGCTTGTCCTCGGGCAGCCGGTCCTGCATGAAGTGTGTGAACAGGCGCCGCTGGTAGCGGTAGTGGCCGGGGAGGTTCGCCTTGAACGCGCCCATGAAGTAGGGCTCGTTCTCCCAGGAGACGGTCACCGGGTTGCCGATGACATGGCCCCTGATGTCGACGTTCGGGTAGATCTCGCCGAGCGACTTCAGCATGACCTCCATCCGCTCGTTCGCGGACAGCGGCAGCCACTTCAGGCTGTCGTCGCACCAGGTGTAGGAGAGGCAGATGACGGCGGGCTTGTCCGGACCGTCGTCGAGGAGGTAGGTCCCGCGTGTCATCCGGTCGGTGAGCGTCATCGACATGACGTCACGGCCGGTCTCCTCGTCCTTGTCGAGCCAGAAGGGCCGGTCGACGGGGACGAAGAGCTTGGAGCTCTCCATGTAGTGGGTCCGCTCGATGGCCGTCCAGTGGTCGATCGGGAAGAGCGAGTCGTCGCAGGCGATCTTCGACAACAGCATCCAGGACTGTGCGGTGAAGATCGCCGCCTGGTACGTACGGATGTCACCGTCGGCGTCGGTCACGGTGATCCGGTTGCCCGCCGTGCGGTGCAGCCGGGTCACGGCGGGCCGCGGCTCGCCGTCGGCGTGCAGCGACTTCAGGGACGTCCCGTACGGCCAGTGCACGATCTTCTCCGGCTCGCGCTCCCAGAGCCGCAGCGGGAGCTGCTGGCTGCCGCCGACGATGCCGCGGTGGTGGTCGTCGGCCTCGGTGTAGACGACCCGCAGGATCTCCAGGATCGAGTTGGGGAAGTCGGTGTCCCAGCCACCGGTGCCGAACCCGACCTGGCCGAAGATCTCGCGGTGCCGGAAGGACTTGAAGGCCTCGGAGTCGCAGAGGAAACCGTAGAAGGTCTGGTTGTCGAGCCGCTCGACGAGCTTCGCCCAGATCTCCCGGATGCGCGGCACATCCCGCTCACGCAGCGCCCGGTTCATGTCGGAGAAGTCGGCGCCCTCTTCGAGACAGGCGTTCCAGGCGGCGGCGACGTCCCGGTACACCTGCGGCAGGTCGTCGATCGTCTCGGCGTAGTGCGACTCGCCCTTGAGGTCGACGACGGTCGAGGGCGTGGCCTCCGCGAGGGGGTTGGGGAAGGGCCGGGTCTCCAGACCCGCCAGGTCGATGTAGTGCTGGAGCGCGGTGGAGGACGGCGGAAAGCGCATCGCCCCCATCTCGGCGGTGAGCGACGGATCGCCCCCCTCGAACCCCACGGTCCGCAGCCGCCCGCCGATCTGGTCGGCCTCGTACACGACGGGCTTGAGCCCCATCTTCATCAGCTCGTAAGCCGCCACGATCCCGGACAGCCCACCGCCGATGACCGCGACCTCGGTGCCGTGCTCGGTGGCCGGAATCTGGCCCAGCCCGGCGGGGTGGGCCAGGAAGTCGTCGTACGCGTACGGGAAGTCCGGGCCGAACATGGTGATCGGCGACTGCTGCTCGTCTGCGTGCTCGATGGCGTTGGGCACGGTGGACGTCATGGGGTACGGACTCCTTGCGGAAAGGGTGTACGGGGGTGTTGGGGAGTGGGGGCGGGTCTCAGACGAGGGACCCGTAGAGCCCGGGACGGCGGTCCTGGAGGTACGGGTTCGCCTCGCGCGAGGCCGCGAGGAAGGCGGGGTCGACATCGGCGAGCACGAGGTCGTCCTCGCGCCCGGCGCGGGTGCGCGCGATCCCGTCGGGCCCGGCCAGCGTGGACAGCCCGACGAACTCGAACTCCCCTTCGCGGCCGACCCGGTTGACGTACGCGACGTACATCTGGTTCTCGAAGGCCCGCACCGGGATCATCGACTCGGCGACGAACTGGAACGGGTGCATCTGGGCCGTGGGGACGACGAGCAGGTCGGTGCCGGCGAGGGCGTGGGCGCGGACGTTCTCCGGGAACTCCACGTCGTAGCAGATCAGGATCCCGACGCGGAGCCCGTCCAGCTCGGCCTGGACGACGGACCGCTCGCCCGGCGTGAAGTGGTCGCGCTCGAAGCAGCCGAAGAGATGGGTCTTGCGGTAGTTGGCCAGCCGGACGCCGTCGGCGGAGACGAGCTGCGCCGAGTTGAAGACCGCCTCACCGGCGCGCTCCGGGTACCCGTACGTGATCGCGACCCCGTGCCGCCCCGCGATCTCGGCGACCGCGTCGGCCGCGTCGCCGTCGGCGGCCTCGGCGAGCCGCGCGATGTCATCGCCGATCGCGTACCCCGTCAGGAACATCTCCGGCGCCACCACCAGCCCGGCCCCGGCGTCGGCGGCGCGCCCCGCGGCCTCGTCGAGCACCTTCAGATTCCCGACGACCGAACCGGGCCGACCGGAGCTCTGGAGCAGGGCGGTACGCATGCGTGTTCCTCACCGGGACAAAGGGGGTTTGGGGGCCAGATAGACGGTACGGCCGCCGCGCCGCCCCGAACAAGCGGCGGCCATTGCGCACCGATGGACGATTCATTGCGTCCGAAGCGGCCCACACGACGATTCGTTGCACGCCTGACAGAGGGCACCACCCGCGCCCCTCAGGGGGCGCGGGGAACTGCGCGACAAGCCACACCAGACCCGCAGCCGCCCACGTCCCCCACGCCCCACCCCCACTAGGCGCCCCTCCGCACCAGCAGTACACCCGCTGTCACCAGATAGGGCACCGCGAACACGGCGAACACGGTCCCATGATCAGAGGACGCCCCGATCATGGCGTACGCGGCGAAGACAGCGACCGTCGCCAGCTCCGTCCCCATACTCGCCACGGACGTGAGCGTCGCCCGCCGAGCCCCCTCGATCCGGTCCTGGAGCCGTGCGTCAGCGAGCACGTTGACCAGCTGGAACCCACCGAAGGCGAGGGCCACCAGCCCGATTCCGACGGGTGTCCCCATCAGCGCCCCCACGGCCAGCGCGAACGCCGAGCCCGCCAGCACCACCCCCAGTCCGGCCATGCGCAACCGCTCCGCCACTCCGGTCAGCAGGCTGCCGATCGCCGGTCCGACCCAGATGACCAGCAGCAGATAGGGAACCGTCTGCTCGGCCACCCCGGTGTCCCGGACCAGCAGCGGCGTGTACTCGTCGAGCGCGCCCCAGACCGCGCCGACGGCCGGAACGAGCAGCAGGGCCCCGCGCACGGACCGGTCCCGGCGCACCTCGGCGAGCCCGGCCCGCAGGGTGGCGAGGGTGGAGGCCGGTTCCTCCCCCGGGTCCACGGCCTTGCGATGCTCGGGAAATCTGGTGGCGACCACCGCGGTCAGCACACAGACGAGCACACTGGCCGCGCCCACAGCGGGGTAGCCGCCGAATTCCAGGACCGGCCCCGCCAGCCCCATCGCCGCCATCACGGCGACCATGCCGACCGCCTGGGCCCGGCCGATGACACGCGCGTACCGGTCGGCCGCACCGAGCCGGTCCAGTTCGTCGTAGACCAGCGCCTCCAGCGCGCCGGAGCCGAGCGCGCCGCGTACACCCCAGAGGACGAAGCCGAGGGCGAAGGCCCAGTACGACGGGACGATCACCCAGAGGGCGAAGCCGGCGGCGGTGAGCAGCGGCCCCACCCACAGCAGCAACCGCCGGGAGACGGCATCGGCCCAGGCACCGGACGGCACCTCAAGCACGATCCCGGTGACGGACCACAGGGCGAACAGTGAGGAGATCTGCCAGAGCGACAGTCCGGTGTCGCTGAACAGCAGCGCGTACACCGGATAGAGCAGCACGAAGTCGTCGAGGAACGCGTATCCGTACAGCGTGGCCGTGAGCCGCCGGACACCACCGGTCCCGACACCGGGCACACGCGCAGGTGAAAGAGTCATGAGGCCTTCCCGAAAGGGCGATGCGGACGTCGGAGATACGGCGTCCGAGGCGGCCCTCGGGAGGCACGGCTGGTGGATCAATGTCGCCAGGTCATGACACCGATGGTAGGCGACCGGGGCGCCTTCTCAGCCGCCGATCAGCAACAAAGGGGCGCGGGGAACTGCGCGTCAAGCCCCCACGAACCCGCACCCGCAGAACAAACGGACCGCCCCGAGCTATCAGGCGGGCGACCCGGAAGAGAACCGCCGCAGCAAGGGCGACAGCACAAGCACGGACTTCGTCCGCTCGACGAACGGCTCCCCGGCGATCCGCTCAAGCACCCGCTCGAAGTGCCGCATGTCCGAGGCGAACACCTGCACGACCGCGTCCGCCTCCCCCGTGACCGTGGACGCCGCGACGACCTCCTGATACCGCTCCAGCCCCCGCTGGATCGTCTCCGGCGACGTGTTCCGCCGGCAGTAGATCTCGACGAACCCCTCGGTCTCCCACCCGAGCGCGGCGGGATCCACCCGAACCGTGAATCCGGTGATCGCCCCGGTGGCCCTCAGCCGGTCCACCCGCCGTTTGACCGCGGGCGCGGAGAGCCCGACGAGTTGGCCGATGTCGGCGTAGGAGCGGCGGGCGTCCTCGGCGAGGGCGTGCACGATGCGTTCGTCGAGATCGTTCAGCACTGCGGGTGGATCACTTCTCTGGAGTCGACGGAGCTGAGGAAGATGAGGGAGATGAAGGAGATGAGGGAGATGAAGGAGTCAAAGAGGTCGAAGGGGCCGCGAGACGCGAGCGTCGATAGCCGTAACTGAAGTAGAACACGAGCCCGACGGCCATCCAGACCCCGAAGACGACCCAGGTGATGGAGTCGAGGCTGCCCATCATCCAGACGCAGAACGCGAATCCCAGCGCGGGCAGCACCGGCGACAATGGCACCCGGAACGTCCGGGGCATGTCCGGCCGGGTCCGCCGCAGCACCACGACGGCCACATTGACCAGCGCGAACGCGAACAACGTACCGATGCTCGTCGCGTCCGCGAGCTGCCCCAGCGGAATGGCGGCGGCGAGCACACCGCAGAACAGCGACACGATCACGGTGTTGACGCGGGGCGTCCCGGTCTTCGGGTGCACACGGGAGAAGACCTTGGGCACGAGCCCGTCCCGGGACATGGCGAACAGGATGCGGGTCTGCCCGTACAGCACGGTCAGCACGACGCTCGCGATGGCGATGACGGCCCCGGCCGCCAGCAGCGTCCCCCAGAACGCGTCCCCGGTGACGTCCTTCATGATCCCGGCGAGCGCGGCCTCGGACTCACCGAACCGCTCCCAGGGCCGCGCCCCGATCGCCACGGCGGCGACCAGCACGTACAGCGCGGTGACGATGACCAGCGACAGCATGATCGCGCGCGGCAGATCACGCTGCGCGTTCTTCGCCTCCTCACCGGCGGTCGAGGCCGCGTCGAACCCGATGTACGAGAAGAAGAGCGTCGCCCCGGCCGCGCTGACGCCCGCCATGCCGAGCGGCATGAAGTTCTCGTAGTTGCCGGACCGGAAGCCCTGGAGGCCGATGAGGCAGAAGAGCAGCAGGGCGGCGATCTTCACCACGACCATGATCGTGTTGGCCCGGGCGGACTCACGGGCGCCGCCCAGCAGGAACGCCATCGCGAGCATCACGACGATGAGGGCGGGCAGGTTGAAGATGCCCCCGTCGCCGGGCGGCGCGGACAGCGCGGCCGGAATGGTCACGCCGATCGTCCCGTCCAGCAGCTCGTTGAGGTACTCGCCCCAGCCGACCGCGACGGCCGACACGGACACGCCGTACTCCAGGACCAGACACCAGCCGCAGATCCAGGCGATCAGCTCGCCCATCGTTGCGTACGCATACGAGTACGAGGACCCGGAGACCGGGATGGTGCCGGCCAGCTCCGCGTACGACAGGGCGGAGAACAGCGCGGTGAGGCCGGCGATCACGAAGGAGAGGGTGACGGCGGGCCCGGCCTTGGGGACGGCCTCGCCGAGGACGACGAAGATGCCGGTGCCGAGGGTGGCGCCGATGCTGATCATCGTCAGCTGCCACAGCCCGAGGGACCGCCGCAGCGACCCGCCCTCGCCCTGGCCGCCCTCGGCGACCAGGCGTTCCACGGGCTTGCGGCGCATCAGCGCCCCGACGCCTCCGGACGCCGGGGGCGGCCGATTCTCATGCTGCGGGGGTGCGCCTTGGTCGAGCACGCGTGGCTCCTTCATAGCTGCCGGTCAGGCGGGTGAGGACCGACAGCACCGACCAACCAGGGGGCCACCGTGCAGGAGGTCCCCGCCACGCCACGTACAGCGCCTGACCCTATGAGCCAGAGCTTCACGAGCGTAATGCGGCAACCTTGCGCATCACCGCAAGATCGTTGCGTACATCGCCCAGGGGCGCACCTTCGTTGCACGGCCCGTTCAGGCTGTTGCGCACCTTCAGACAAAAGGGGAACCGCAGCATCCTCAGGGGCGCGGGGAACCGCGCGAGCAACCACGACGAACCCGCACCCGCCGACTCACAGTTCCCCCCGAGCTCTCAGGCGCTCGCTCCTAGCTCCAACTCGCGTGCAGAGGCTTACCTTCCGCATACCCGGCCGCACTCTGAACCCCCACGACAGCCCGCTCCGCGAACTCCTCCAAGGACCCCGCCCCCGCGTACGTGCAGGACGACCGCACTCCCGCGATGACGGAGTCGATCAGATCCTCGACCCCGGGCCGGGCCGGATCCAGGAACATCCGCGACGTCGAGATGCCCTCCTCGAACAACGCCTTCCGTGCCCGGTCGTACGCCGACTCCTCGCTCGTACGGTTGCGCACCGCCCGCGCGGACGCCATCCCGAACGACTCCTTGTACAGCCGCCCATTGGCATCCTGCTGAAGGTCCCCCGGCGACTCGTACGTCCCCGCGAACCACGACCCGATCATGACGTTCGACGCGCCCGCCGCCAGCGCCATGGCGACATCACGGGGGTGGCGCACACCCCCGTCGGCCCACACGTGCTTGCCGTACTTCTTCGCCTCGGCCGCGCACTCCAGCACGGCGGAGAACTGCGGCCGCCCGACCCCGGTCATCATGCGCGTCGTGCACATCGCGCCGGGTCCGACACCGACCTTGACGATGTCCGCGCCCGCCTCGATCAGATCCCGGACGCCCTCGGCGGCGACGATGTTGCCGGCCACGATCGGCACCCGGGGGTCGAGGTCCCGCACCAGCTTGATCGCGTTGATCATCGACTCCTGGTGGCCGTGCGCGGTGTCGATGACGAGCGTGTCGACGCCCGCGTCGAGCAGCTCCTTGGCCTTGGCCACGAAGTCGCCGTTGACCCCGACGGCGGCGGCGACACGGAGCCTGCCCCGCGCGTCGGCGGCCGGGGTGTACAGCGTGGCGCGCAGGGCGCCCTTGCGGGTGAGGATGCCGGCGAGACGGCCGTCCTTGTCGACGGCGGGCGCGTACCGGCGGTTGGCGGCGTCGAGGCGGTTGAAGGCCTCGCGCGGGTCGATGTCGGCGTCCAGGAGCAACAGGTCCCGGGACATGACGACTTCGAGCTGGGTGAAGCGGTCGACGCCGGTCAGATCCGCGTCGGTGACGACACCGACGGGCCGGAGCGCCTCGTCGACGACGACGCCCGCGTTGTGCGCCCGCTTCGGCAGCAGGGCCAGCGCGTCGGCGACCGTCTGGTGCGGGTTCAGCACGATCGGGGTGTCGAGGACGAGGTGGCGGCTCTTCACCCAGGAGATGACGTCGGTGACGACCTCGTTCGGGATGTCCTGCGGGATGACGACCAGGCCACCGCGGCGCGCGACCGTCTCGGCCATACGGCGGCCGGCGATGGCGGTCATGTTGGCGACGACGAGCGGGATGGTGGTGCCCGTGCCGTCCGGGGAGGCCAGGTCCACGCCCTGCCGCGATCCGACGGCGCTACGGCTCGGGACCATGAAGACGTCGTCGTACGTCAGGTCGTACGCGGGCTGGATGTCATTGAGGAAACGCACGTGCCGCACATCCCAGTCGATCAGAGGTGACCCCCTGACAGGACCGTCAGGGGGAAGAGCACGTACCTCATTGTCCCATGTCGGCGGGTATGAGCGGCCCCGACAGATCGTCCAGAGGGACGGTGGGCGGCCTAGGAGGATCCTCCGAGAGCGAGCGCGATCCGCAGCTCGGTGCCGGTGCCGTCCCAGTGGTCGACGGCCTGGGCGAACACCTCCCGCGCGATGTTCCAGTCGTCCGGCTCGGCCCCCGCGTACTCCTGCCAGCCGGTGACCTCGACCAGCCGGCCCCGGACGGGCGGCGCCCACGACAGATCGGTGAGGCAGTCCGCGAGGGCGTCCCAGTTACGCCCGAAGTACTCGGGCAGCTCGAAGGCACGGACACAGCGCTCCATGAACCCGGGCTTGTCGGTGACACCCCCGAGCTCCAGCCCGACATACGCCCAGCCACCGGCGGCCAGCACTTCCGCGAGTGTGTCGTCAGCCATTCCGTACCCCTCTCGATCGAGACGCGGGGTGCGCGGCCCGAAGGGGCGCGGGGAACTGCGCGAGCAACCCCCACGCACCCGCGGCCGCCCTCCTACCCCAACCCGGCAGACGCTCCCCCGGCCACCCCGCGGAGCGCTACGCCCCGTCCGGGTCCGCCCGGTTCAGCGTCGGCCGCGGCGTCTGCCCGGCCATCAGCAGATAGTCCGCCGCGGAGGTGTCGGTGACGAGGCTGGTCACCAGCCCCGACCGCAGCACGGCATCGATCGCGGCAGCCTTCCGCTGCCCGCCCGCGATCGCGACGACCTCGGGGATACGGCGGAGCTGGTCGGCCTTGACCGTGATGCACCGCTCGCCGAGGTCGCGCCCGACCCGGCGGCCGTCGGCGTCGAAGAGGTGCGCGGACATCTCGGCGGCGACCCCGAGGGAGGCGTAGTGGCCGCGCTCCTCGTCGCTGAGCATGTCGTGCACCGTGGAGATGCCGGCCTCCCAGGAGCCGATGGAGACACAGGCGACCGTGACCTTGTCGAAGTACTCGAAGGCCCGGGCGATCCCGGTCTGGTTGCGCAGGGCGGCCGCGGTGGCCGCGTCCGGCAGCAGCATCGGCGCGTAGATGGGGTGGGCGTCGCCGCCCGACACCTGCGCGGCCCGCCGTACCGCCTCGACCGAGCCGCGTTCGGCCGTCCCGGCGTCGTACACGCCCGTCAGCTGCACCACCGTGCAGGGCGGCAGCCGGTCCAGGGCGGCCGCCATGTGGATGGTGGAGCGGCCCCAGGCGAGGCCGAGGATGTCGCCCTCGTTGACCAGTTCGCCGAGCAGGTCCGCGGCGACCTCGCCGAGGTTCTCGGGGTCGGGCGACTCCTCGGCATCGGCCGGCGACTCGACGACCACCGCGTGCCGCAGGCCGTAGCGGGCGCGCAGCGCGTCGGAGCGCTCCGCGTCCAGTTCCGCGGGGACGCGGATCTCGATCCGTACGAGATCCCGTTCGAGGGCGGTCTCCAGGACCCGGGCCACCTTGAAGCGGCTCACGCCGAACTCCTCGGCGATCTGGATCTTGGACTTGCCCTCGAGGTAGAAACGGCGGGCCATGGCCGCCGCCTGAACCAGCTCAGCGGGTCCCATCCGCATGGCTGACCGGCCCGCCGACATACCCGACACGGTCATCTCCTCACTGCTCTTCACACATGGATACGTCGTTCATCCTTGCAGATCCGACGTTTTCGATCAGCCGGAAGGAACGTCGTTCACGTTCCCTTGGCCCTGTGGTCGCACGACGCGCCCCGCTCGCCTCCGCGTTCGCACGGCCGTACGCCCCGTACTTCAGTGGCCGCAGACCCAGTCGGCGGTTGCCGTCGCGGCCTCGGCCTGAGCCCGCAGCGCGCGCACCGCCGCGGCCGGGTCCTCGGCCCCGTACACCGCGGAGCCGGCGACGAAGACGTCGGCGCCCGCCTCGGCGCAGCGCTCGATGGTGGAGGCGGCGACGCCGCCGTCGACCTGGAGCCACAGGTCGAGGCCGTGCTTGCTGATCAACTCGCGGGTCCGGCGGATCTTCGGGAGCATGATGTCGAGAAAGGCCTGGCCTCCGAAGCCCGGTTCGACCGTCATGATCAGCACCATGTCGAGTTCGGGCAGCAGGTCCTCGTAAGGCTCGATCGGCGTCGCCGGCCTGAGCGCCATGGAGGCCCTGGCTCCCTTGGCCCGGATCTCGCGGGCGAGCCGCACCGGTGCGGCGGCCGCCTCGACATGGAAGGTGACCGAACCGGCACCCGCTTCCACGTACTGGGGCGCCCACCGATCGGGGGCCTCGATCATCAGATGGCAGTCCAGCGGCGTCTCCGTCGCACGGGCCAGGGACTCTACGACCGGCACACCGAGCGTGAGGTTCGGGACGAAATGGTTGTCCATCACGTCCACATGAAGCCAGTCGGCGCCTTCGACCGCCTTCGCCTCGTCGGCGAGACGGGCGAAGTCGGCGGACAGGATGCTTGGGTTGATCTGCGCGGCCATGGGCCAAGACTGCCATGCCCTCCGGGGGTTGTGGGCATCGGTCTCGGGTGGGAACGGTGGTATCTCGGCCGCGGGCCGTCTGTGGTCGCCCGCGCCCACGCGGCGGAGCCGCGTATGTCACTGCCCCGCGTCCCTTACGGGGCGCGGTTCTGGAGGTCGGCATGACAGGAAACCGGGGCATCGGTCATCTCGTCTGCGGGCGGCGTGCCAAGTGGATCGTGCTGGGGCTGTGGCTGGTGGTGCTCTTCGTGGTCGCGCCGTTCGCGACGAAGCTCACCGACGCGCAGGACAACGACGCCTCCTCCTGGCTGCCGGGCTCGGCCGAGTCGACCCAGGTCCTGGAGATCTCCGAGGGCTTCCGGCCGGAGCAGATCCCCGCGGTCGTCGTCTACGCCCGGGAGAGCGGCCTCACCGCCGAGGACCGGACGATGATCGAGGAGGACGTGCGGGAGCTCAAGCGGCTCACCGACCACGGGATCATCGGATCCCAGACCCGGGGCCCCGTCTACGACCGCGCGGTCGACCCGAGGGCCGCCCAGGTCTATGTGCCGATCACCATGGACGAGAAGGGCTGGGAGCGGATCGCGCCTGCGGTCGACTCGATCCGGGACGATGTGGGGGAGGGCGGCGACGGGCTCGCGGTGCACATCACGGGTCCGGGCGGTACGTCCGCCGACTTCTCCGAGGCCTTCGAGGGCATCGACTCCACCCTGCTGATGTCGGCGATGGCCGTCGTCATCGTGATGCTCCTGCTCACCTACCGCAGTCCGACGCTCATCCTGGTCCCCCTTCTCGCGGTCATCGCCGCCCTGTTCACGGCCCAGGCCCTGATCTATCTGCTGGCGGAACACGCCGGTTTGACCGTGAACGGCCAGAGCGCGGGCATCCTCACCGTCCTCGTGTTCGGCGCGGGCACCGACTACGCCCTGCTGCTCGTGGCCCGCTACCGCGAGGAGTTGCGCCGTCACGAGGACCGCCACGAGGCGATGGCTCTCGCCCTGCACCGGGCGGGCCCGGCGGTGCTGGCGTCCGGCGCGACGGTCGTGCTGAGCATGCTGGTGCTGCTGGCCGCCGAGATGAACTCGACGAGCGGGCTCGGCCCGGTGGCGGCCATCGGCGTCGCGGTCGCCCTCCTCGCGATGATGACGCTGTTCCCCGCCCTGCTGGTGATCTTCGGCCGCTGGATCTTCTGGCCGGTGATCCCGCACCTCGGCACCCCCGATCCGACCGAGAGCGGTGTGTGGGCCCGGATGGGCCGCCGTTTCTCCCGCCGGCCGCGTACGGTCTGGGTCGCCACGGCAGCGGCCCTCGCCCTCTGCTCGCTGGGCCTGATCCAGCTCCGCGCGGAGGGCATCAGCAACGCGGACGCCTTCACCGGCGAACCGGACTCGATCGTCGGCCAGAAGGTCTCCGCGACCTACTTCCCGGCGGGCAGCGGCGACCCCCTGGTGATCATCAGCAATCAGGCACAGGCCCGGGAGGTGGGCCGCGCGGTCGCCGACACGGAAGGCGTCGTACCGGACTCGCTGGGCCTGCCGCCCGGCACGAAACCGGCCCACGAGGGCCAGGTCCTCTTCGAGGCCACCATGTCCGACCCCGCCGACAGCGAGGCCGCCAAGCAGACCGTGGAGCGGGTCCGGGACGCGGTGCACGACGTGCCGGACGCGGACGCCCAGGTGGGCGGCGGTACGGCCGCCCTGCTGGACATGGACGAGGCGACGACCCACGACAACATCCTGATCATCCCGTTGGTGCTGCTCGTGGTCCTGCTGATCCTCTGTGCCCTGCTCCGCGCCCTGATCGCCCCGCTCCTGCTGATCGGGACGGTGATCCTGTCCTTCGCCGCCGCGCTGGGCATCAGCGCGCTCGCGTTCAGACACATCTTCGACTACGCGGGCGAGTCGACCGACTTCCCGCTCTTCGTCTTCGTCTTCCTGGTCGCCCTGGGCATCGACTACAACATCTTCCTGACCACCCGTATCCGCGAGGAGGCCGCCCACCAGGGCACCCGCAAGGCCGTGGTGACGGGCCTCGCGACGACGGGCGCGGTGATCACCTCGGCCGGTCTGGTCCTCGCGGGCACCTTCGCCGCCCTGGGCACGCTCCCCATGGTCGCCTTCGCCGAGATCGGCTTCGCGGTGGCCCTGGGCGTCCTCCTGGACACCTTCATCGTGCGGTCCGTACTGGTCACGGCCCTGTTCCTGGACGTCGGACCAAAGGTGTGGTGGCCCCACCGACTGGCCCACGAGGACGGCGGCGCGCCGCCACCGCCCCCGCCGAAGGAACCGGCCGGAACCTCCGCGGGACCGGGCGGCTGACGCTGAGCCGTTACGCGACCCGGCGGATGAGGGCCAGATACATGGCGTCCGTCCCGTGCAGATGCGGCCACAGCTGTACGTCGGGGCCCTCGCCCAGCGCCGGTACACCCTCCAGCAGGGGCCGCGCGTCGATGAGGTCGGCCCCGTCGCCGTACTGCTTGAGCACGTCGTCGACGACCGCGCGGGTCTCGGCGAGGTGCGGCGAGCAGGTCGCGTAGCCGACGACACCGCCGACCCGTACGGACTCCAGCGCGGTCCGCAGCAGCGCGCGCTGGAGCGGGGCGAACCCCTCCAGGTCCTCGGGCCGCCGCCGCCAGCGGGCCTCGGGGCGCCGCCGCAGGGCCCCCAGCCCCGTACAGGGCACGTCCATCAGCACCCGGTCGAACGCGCCGGGCCGCCAGGGCGGACGGGTCCCGTCGGCGGCGATCACCTGGTACGGCCCGGGGTTGCCGTGCAGCGCCTTCGCGACCAGCCCCGCCCGGTGCGGCTGCTTCTCGGACGCGAGCAGGACGGCCCCGCGCTCGGCGGCGAGGGCGGCGAGCAGCGCGGCCTTGCCCCCGGGCCCGGCACACCCGTCGAGCCACGCCTTGTCGGGACCCTCCACCGGGGCGTTGGCGAGGGCGAGCGCCACGAGCTGGCTGCCCTCGTCCTGCACACCGGCGCGGCCCTCCCGTACGGCGTCCACCGCACCCGGCTCCCCGCCTTCGGAGAGCCGCACGGCGTACGGCGACCAGCGCCCCGCCACCGCGGCCTCCTCCCGGAGCAGCTCCTCGGCGGTGGACCGTCCGGGCCGGGCGACGAGGGTGACCTCGGGCCGCTCGTTGTCGGCCTCCAACAGATCCTCGATGCCGGCGCGCCCGCCGCCGAGGGAGTCCCAGAGCGCGGAGACGACCCAGCGGGGATGCGAGTGCACGACGGCGAGGTGGTCCTCCGGATCGTCGTCGTAGGGCGGCGCGACCCGCTCCAGCCAGCCGTCCAGGTCGTGCTGCGCGATCTTGCGGAGCACGGCGTTCACGAACTTGGCCCGCCCGTCCCCGAGCACCACGCGTGCGAGGTCGACCGAGGCGGACACCGCGGCATGGGTGGGGATCCGTGTCCCCAGCAGTTGGTGCGCCCCGAGGCTGAGCACATCGAGCACCGGCGGGTCGACCTCGCGCAAGGGCCGGTCCACGCATGCGGCGATGACCGCGTCGTAGGTTCCCTGCCGGCGCAGCGTCCCGTACACCAACTCGGTGGCCAGCGCCGCGTCCCGGCCGTCGAACTTGTCGGGCCCTTCCTTCTCCCGCGCCCTGCGCAGCAGCGGCGGCAGGACGAGGTTCGCGTACGCGTCCCGTTCGTCCACGGCCCGCAGCGCCTCGAAGGCGAGCATACGGACGGGGTCCTTCTGAGGACGGCGGTACGGCTTGCCCGGCTTGTGCGGACGACGGGACTGCTCACTCACGAAAAAGGTGCTCCGGATACGGGACGAGATGCCAAGCCCAGCGTACGCCCGCGGGCGCGTGCCGCCGGGCGTCGGCCGGGTGGGCCGGGTGGGTGGGCCTGTGGACCAGGGTGGGTGGACCTGTGGGCAGGGTGGCGATGAGGTCGGACCGTGATCGGATCAGGGTCGGATCAGAATCGAACCGGGGTCGGTCGGATGGAGGTCGGATCGGGGCCGGCCCCCGCTCCCCCGATCAGTCGCCGACGGACTCGCCGGAGTCGATACGCACCCCACGCGCCCAGTCGGCGGCCCGCATCGGCTTCTTGCCCTGTGCCTGCACCCAGAGCAGCTCCACGGCGTACGACCCGGTCCCGACGTACACGTTGTTCTTGCCGACATCGAGCGCGCCCGGGGCGAGACCGGTCCGCTCGGGCACCGGCACGACATGGACGAGCTTCAGCCGCTCACCGCGGAACGTGGTCCAGGCACCCGGCGCGGGCGTGCAGCCCCGGACCACCCGGTCGACACGCAGCGCGGGCGCGGCCCAGTCGATCCGGGCGTCGTCCACGGTGATCTTCGGCGCGAGGGTGATGCCGTCGGCGGGCTGAGGCACGGCCTTCAGGGTGCCGTCCTCGATCCCGTCCATCGTGGCGGCGAGCAGCCCGGACCCCGCGAAGGCGAGCCGGGTCAGCAGATCACCGCTGGTGTCCGTCGGCCGGATCACCTCGGTGACGGTCCCGTACACGGGCCCGGAGTCGAGCCCCTCCTCGATCAGGAAGGTGGACGCCCCGGTGATCTCGTCCCCCGCCATGATCGAGTGCTGTACGGGAGCGGCGCCCCGCCAGGCGGGCAGCAGGGAGAAGTGCAGATTGACCCAGCCGTGGGCGGGGACGTCGAGGGCGACCCGGGGCAGCAGCGCCCCGTACGCGACGACCGGGCAGCAGTCGGGCGCGATCTCCCGCAGCCGCGTGAGGAACTCCTCGTCCCGGGGCCGGTGCGGCTTCAGCACCTCGATGCCGGCCTCCTCCGCCCGCTGCGCCACCGGGCTCGCGACCAGCCGCCGCCCCCGCCCCGCCGGCGCGTCCGGCCGCGTGACGACCGCGGCCACCTCATGCCTCCCCGACGCGATCAACGCGTCCAAGGCGGGAACAGCGACCTCTGGGGTACCG
Organism: Streptomyces sp. NPDC001868; assembly: GCF_040297125.1. Taxonomy (NCBI): domain Bacteria; kingdom Bacillati; phylum Actinomycetota; class Actinomycetes; order Kitasatosporales; family Streptomycetaceae; genus Streptomyces; species Streptomyces sp. NPDC001868. Next base: position 97,569 of record NZ_JBEOYO010000009.1, read on the forward strand.
GCGAAGACAAGCTTCATGGATGACTGACGGCCTCTCGGACGGAAACTCCTACGCCCGCACATGACAACGCGGGACAACGCACCAGTCTATGTTCCACGCCCCACCCCACCACCGCCGCCCGATTTTCCCCCCCCGCAGCCAACGCAGCCCGCAGCCGCCGACGGCGGAGCACCCCCACGGGAGACCCGTACTTGTCGGCCGACCCGCACGGGCGGTGCGCGGGTGGAAGACCCTCGTAGAAGCCCAGCGGCAGCGGGGGCGCACCCCACCCCGCGCGCCCCGCGCATATGCCGCCACGCCCCCACACCGTGACCAGCGGAGCGAATTCGCGTTGGTCAAGAAAGAGTTGACTGCTACGGGCCGCAATCGCGGCACATCCCCTTTTCAACGCCGGTTCGAGAGGCTTGTTCATGGCCGACCACGCAACCCACGACGCCCAGGCTCGGGCCAGCCTGCACTTGCTGGTGCGGGACATCGAGCGGGTCCGCCGGCAGGTGGACGCACTGCGCACCCTCACCGCCCAGTTGGGCAACGTCTACCGCCCGCGCCGCTCCGGCCCCTCCACGGGCTTCGTCGTCTACGGACGCGCACCCGCCCCGACCGTCCGTCTCGCCCAGGAGCTGCGGGACAGTGTCGAGACCCTGGTCACGGCCGCCGTGGACTTCGACCGCTCACTCGGTTTCTCGTGGGACGCGGTGGGCTCGGCCCTCGGAGTGACCAAACAGGCCGTACACCGCCGTTACGGCGCCCGCCGCGCCGCCGCCCAGGCCGCGGCGGAGGCGGAGCGCACGGGAGACCCCCAGGGCACCCGCACCGTCAACGTCGGCACCGGCATCCCCACGGTCCCCGCGGCCCGCTCGATGCCGGCCGCGATGCCGTCACCGCTGCCCGCCCCGATGCCCGCGCACATGCCGACCCAGCCCACAGCGGGCAGCCCCACCCTCCGTGACGACGTCAGACCCACGGCCTTCCCCGGCCCGCGCAACGGCTGACCGGCTCCCGACCCACTCCCCCACCTGCTCCTGGCTGCCTCCCGGTGTCCGACCGGGAGGCAGCCGCACACCGTAGCCGCCCGGCCGGCATGCAGTACGCGCCCCGGGCGACTCACCCGATGTCCGACGGATCCACCCGGATCCGCACCCGCGCCCCCTCACTCACGCCCCGCGCCATCCGCGCCGCCTGAGCGCTCTTCAACGCGCCGGCCAGCGCCGCCCCGCTCCCCGGCGGCACCCGGATCAACGCCCGCTCCCACGGCTCCCCCGCCACCGGCGCCCCGGCCCGTCGCGCCCTCGCCGCATCCGCGGCGGACCCGGCACCGCCCCCGGACGCCGGAGCGGTCATGGGCACGGGCCCCAACACCTCCGCGTCGGACGGCAGTTCGACCGCGCCCAGAAAATCGACGACCGCCTGGGCCGGCCCGGACACGGCCGCCATCCGTGAGACCGGCGGAAACCCCAGCTCGGCCCGCTCGGCGAGTTCCCGCACGGCGTGCCCCACCGGATCCCACCGCACGAGCGCCTGCACGGGCCGCAGGGTCGGCTCGGCCACCACGACGACCGTGCCGCCCACCCCCTGGTTCCGTACGAGCGCTGCGGCGCCGATCCACCGCCGCAGCGCGTCCTCCCCGGCCCGCAGATCGGGCCGGCCGAGCATGGCCCATCCGTCGAGCAGCAGAGCCGCCGCGTACCCTCCCTCGGCGACCGGCTCGGCCCCCGGCGTGCTGACCACCAGCGCGGGCGTCCCGGGCACGGTGTCCAGCACATGCTCCCGCCCGGAGGTCCGCACGGGCACGGCGGGAAAGGCCCGCCCCAGTTCCTCGGCGGTCCGCCGCGCCCCCACGATCTGCGCCCGGAGCCGGTGGCCCCCGCACTCGGGGCAGTGCCAGCCGGCCTCCTCGCGCCCGCACCACCCGCACAGCAGGGCCCCGGCGCCGTCCCGTGCCTCCAACGGTCCGGCGCAGTGCCGGCACCGCGCGGGCTCCCGGCACCGCGCGCAGGCCATCCGGGGCACATACCCCCGCCGAGGCACCTGCACGAGCACCGGCCCGTCCCTGAGGCCTTCCCTGGCCACCTGCCAGGCGAGGCTGGGCAGCCGCGCCGCCCGAGCCGCCTCGTCGCGCGCCAGGTCCCCGTCCCCCACGGTCCGCACCAGCGGCGCGGCGGCCCGTACCTGCTCCCGCCCGGCCACGATCGGCGCGGCCCAGCCACTCTCGACGAGCTGCGCGGCCTCGACCGTGCAGCTCCAACTCCCCAGCAGAAACCCGCACTTGTCCCGGGACGCCCGCAGCTCCAGTACCTCCCGCACATGCGGGAAGGGAGCGTTGTCGTCACTGTGACTGGCGTCGCCGTCGTCCCAGACGACGACCAGCCCCAGGTCCCGCACCGGCGCGAACATGGCCGCCCGGGTCCCGACCACAGCCCGTACGGCCCCCCGCCGCACGGCCAGCCACTCGCGATACCGCCGCTCCTGTCCTGCGTCGGCGGTCAGCAGCGCGTGCCGCCCCTCCCCCAGCGACTCCCTGAGCGCCTCGTCGACCCGAGCGGCGGGCCGCCCGGCCGGTACGACGACGAGTGCCCCCCGCCCGGAGGCCAGCGTCGCCCGCACGGCCCGCGCGATCTCCTCGGCCCACTCCGGCCCCGGCAACGCGGTCCACACGGCCCGAGGCGCACCCCCGTCGGCCAGCGCCCGCAGGAAGCCCTCACCGCGCCCGTACCGCAGCCACGACCCGGGCTCGGGCGCCTGCGGAGGCGGCGCGGGCTCGCCCATCTCCACGGCCTCCGCCCGAGCGTGCCGGGGCGGAACGGCCAGTTGCAGTACGTCCGCGAGGCTCCCCGCGTACCGGTCCGCCACCGCCCGTGCCAGCCCCAGCAGTTCGGGGCCCAGCACCGGTTCCGGCGACACGACCTGTGCGAGCGCGGCCAAGGGGCCGGAGTAGTCCGATTCGGCGACCCGCTCGACGAGGAACCCGTCGATCAGCGAGCCGCCCTCCCGCCGTCCTCCCCTGACATTCCGCCCCCCGGCCCCGAACCGCACCCGGACCCGGACCCCGGGCTGGGCGACGGCGTCCAGCTCCTCCGGCACCGCGTAGTCGAAGTACCGGTCGAGATGCAGTACGCCCTTGTCGACCAGCACCCGGGCGACCGGCAGCTCCTTCGCCAGCGCCGCCCCCCGCCAGGTCCGCGGCTTGGCCCGGGGCACCTTGGCCTTCCGCACCGCCTCCCGGACGAGCGCGAGCTGCTCCGGCGCCGCGTCTCCCGCCGCGCCGCCGCCCCTGGTCCCGTCCTCGCTGCTCACGCCTGCATTCTTCCAAACGCCACTGACAACCGGCGCCGCCCGAAAGCACAGCGGAACAGCGGAACAACACGACGAGGCCCGGCGCCCCACAAGGGACACCGGGCCTCGTCGAAGAAGAACCGAGGAGTCGCGGGCCTTACAGCCCCGCGGCCTTGCGCAGCGCCTCGACGCGGTCCGTGCGCTCCCAGGTGAACTCGGGGAGCTCCCGGCCGAAGTGACCGTACGCGGCGGTCTGGCCGTAGATGGGCCGGAGCAGGTCGAGGTCGCGGATGATGGCGGCCGGACGGAGGTCGAAGACCTCGTCGATGGCCTTCTCGATCCGGTCGGTGTCGACCTTGGCCGTGCCGAAGGTCTCGACGAAGAGTCCGACGGGCTCGGCCTTGCCGATGGCGTACGCCACCTGGACCTCGCAGCGCGAGGCGAGACCGGCCGCGACGACGTTCTTGGCGACCCAGCGCATCGCGTACGCGGCGGAGCGGTCGACCTTGGACGGGTCCTTGCCGGAGAAGGCGCCGCCACCGTGGCGGGCCATACCGCCGTAGGTGTCGATGATGATCTTGCGGCCGGTGAGTCCGGCGTCGCCCATCGGGCCACCGATCTCGAAGCGGCCGGTCGGGTTGACCAGCAGGCGGTAGCCCTCGGTGTCCAGCTTGATGCCGTCGTCCAGGAGGGCCTTCAGCTCCGGCTCCACGACGAACTCGCGGATGTCGGGGGCCAGGAGGGACTCCAGATCGATGTCGCTCGCGTGCTGCGAGGAGACGACGACCGTGTCCAGACGGACCGCCTTGTCGCCGTCGTACTCGATGGTGACCTGGGTCTTGCCGTCGGGACGGAGGTAGGGGATGGTGCCGTTCTTGCGGACCTCGGACAGGCGCTTCGACAGGCGGTGGGCCAGGAAGATCGGGAGCGGCATCAGCGTCGGCGTCTCGTCCGAGGCGTAGCCGAACATCAGGCCCTGGTCGCCCGCGCCCTGGCGGTCCAGCTCGTCCTCGTCACCCTCGACCCGGGACTCGTAGGCCGTGTCCACACCCTGCGCGATGTCGGGGGACTGCGCGCCGATCGACACCGACACACCGCAGGAGGCGCCGTCGAAGCCCTTCTTCGACGAGTCGTAGCCGATGTCCAGGATGGTGTCGCGCACCAGCTGGGCGATCGGCGCGTACGCCTTGGTCGTGACCTCTCCGGCCACGTGCACCAGGCCGGTCGTGATGAGCGTCTCCACTGCGACACGGGACGTGGGGTCCTCGCGCAGGAGCGCATCGAGAATGGCATCGCTGATCTGGTCAGCGATCTTGTCGGGGTGACCCTCGGTCACAGACTCCGAGGTGAACAGACGACGGGACACAACGCTCCCTGGGGTTGCAGCGGCTGCTGGCTGATCATTGGCGGACGTGCTCGGGGGCTGCGCCCGGCGTCGTCCGAGAACAGTTTATCGGTCGGGCTCCGCCACCGGGTCACCTGTCTCGCCTCTCGGGAGCCCTGTGACCTGCGGCACGTGCATTCTGCCCAATGGCCGTCGCTGTCCGCCAGGGTCGCCACGCCCCAATGTGCGAGGTTCGAGCGAGACGTGACGCGAATGGCACTGTCAGTCGAGCCGGTTCGCGACCAGGTCCCACACCGTTTCGGCCAGGGCTTCCTTCGGGCCGTACGGCACCGGGGTCTCGCTGCCGTCGGCTCCCAGCACCACGGCCTCGTTCTCCTCGGAGCCGAAGGTCTTGCGCTCCCCCACCTCGTTCACCACCAGCAGATCGCATCCCTTGCGTGCCAGCTTGGCGCGGCCGTTGGCGAGGACGTCGTCGGTCTCGGCGGCGAAACCGACGACCACCTGACCCGGCCGGGGACGGTCCGCCGAGATCTCCGCGAGGATGTCCGGATTACGCACCAGGACGATCGGCTCGGGCTCCTGACCGTCCTTTTTCTTGATCTTGCCGGATACGTACGTCCGGGGTCGGAAGTCCGCCACGGCGGCCGCCATCACCACGACGTCGGCGTCCGGTGCCGCCTTGAGCACCGCCTCGCGCAGCTGGACCGCCGTGCCGATCCGGACGACGTCCACGCCGGCGGGGTCCGGCAGTCCGGTGTTGGCCTCGATCAGTGTGACCCGGGCGCCCCGCGCGGCGGCCGTACGGGCGAGGGCGTAGCCCTGTTTGCCGGAGGAGCGGTTGCCGAGGAAGCGGACCGGGTCGAGGGGTTCGCGGGTGCCGCCCGCGGTGACGACGACGTGCCGGCCGGCGAGGTCGGGCTCGGTGACGCCCCGGGCCAGCACCCGGCGGCAGATCTCGAAGATCTCCGCGGGGTCCGGCAGGCGTCCTTTGCCGGTGTCGACGCCGGTCAGCCGGCCCACGGCGGGGTCGATGACGAGTGCGCCCCGGCGGCGCAGCGTCGCCACGTTCTCCTGGGTGGCCGGGTGTTCCCACATCTCGGTGTGCATGGCGGGGGCGAAGACGACGGGGCAGCGGGCGGTGAGGAGGGTGTTGGTGAGGAGGTCGTCGGCGAGGCCGTGGGCGGCCTTGGCCAGCATGTCGGCGGTCGCCGGGGCCACGACCACGAGGTCGGCCTCCTGTCCGATGCGGACGTGCGGCACCTCGTGGACGCTCTCCCAGACCTCGGTGGAGACCGGGTTGCCGGAGAGCGCGGACCAGGTGGCGGCGCCGACGAAGTGCAGCGCGGCGTCGGTCGGCACGACCCTCACGTCATGCCCGGACTCGGTCAGCCGGCGCAGCAGCTCGCACGCCTTGTAGGCGGCGATCCCACCGCTGACCCCCAGAACGACCTTCGGCTTGCCCACTGTGCCTCCCCGCACTCGGAAAACGTCCGACTCCGTACACGTCCGACTCCATGACACACCACAGGCCCGGCAGGAGCACTGCCGGGCCTGTGGAAAAACCTACCGCGATCTGCAGATATGACTTACGCGGGGCCCTCGACGGCCTCGGACGTCAGCAGACCCGCGTTGATCTCGCGCAGGGCGATCGAGAGCGGCTTCTCGTGCACGTGGGTGTCGACGAGAGGACCGACGTACTCGAGGAGACCCTCGCCGAGCTGCGAGTAGTACGCGTTGATCTGGCGAGCACGCTTGGCCGCGTAGATCACGAGGCTGTACTTCGAGTCGGTTGCCTCGAGGAGCTCGTCGATCGGCGGGTTGATGATGCCCTCGGGCGCGGAGATGGAAGAGGACACGCTCTACCTTCCGATGGATGGGAAAAGATCGGTCGTGATCACAGAAAACGGACAGAGGCCGTGATCACACAACATCCATCAAGGCTAGCAGCTCGCGGGCCACGTCCTCGACGGAGGTGTTGACCAAGGTCACGTCGAACTCCGGCTCGGCCGCCAGCTCGATCTTGGCCGCCTCCAGACGGCGTTCGATCACCTCGGGCGGTTCGGTGCCCCGCCCGGTGAGCCTGCGCACCAGCTCCTCCCAGGAGGGCGGAGCCAGGAACACCAGCTGGGCGTCCGGCATGGTCTCGCGGACCTGCCGTGCGCCCTGGAGGTCGATCTCCAGCAGGACCGGCTCGCCCCGCTCCAGGCGTTCGAGCACGGCGGCCCGGGGAGTGCCGTAGCGGTTACCGGCGAACTCGGCCCACTCCAGCAGTTCGCCGTTGGCGATCAGCTTGTCCATCTCCTCGTCGGTGACGAAGAAGTAGTGGACTCCGTGCTGTTCGCCGGGGCGCGGCTTGCGGGTCGTCGCCGACACCGAGAGCCAGACCTCGGGGTGTGCCTTGCGCATATGGGCGACGACCGTGCTCTTGCCGACCCCGGAGGGGCCGGAGAGCACGGTCAGCCGCGGACGTTCACTCATGCAGCGATTATTCCAGCAATCCCGGACTGCCCGGGACTCCCTACCCGGAGGACCCGGGGATCAGGAACCGGTGCTGCCGAACTCACGCTCCAGGGAAGCGATCTGGTTGGAACCGAGGCCGCGTACACGACGGCTCTCGGAGATGCCGAGTCGCTCCATGATCTGCTTGGCGCGGACTTTGCCCACGCCCGGCAGGGACTCGAGCAGCGCGGAGACCTTCATCTTGCCGATGACGTCGTTCTCCTGGCCCTGCTTGATGACCTCATGCAGGGAGGCGCCGGAGTGCTTGAGTCGATTCTTGACCTCGGCCCGCTCCCGGCGAGCCGCGGCGGCCTTTTCGAGCGCGGCTGCGCGCTGTTCAGGGGTAAGGGGCGGAAGAGCCACGCCTACGTCACCTCGGATGTCGAACTGTCGGATACGGACCGGTGAGGAACCTAGTCGCCCCACACCTGGGGAGCCACGAGCAACACGCTTGCCCGTTCACCCTGCTCGGAGACTAGCGGCCAAGTCCGCCAGAGTCAGCGAGAACAGCGGAAAAGTCCTGGTCAGCCTCCCTGGAGTCGGACATTACCGGCATATCGGCCCGGATTTGAGAATGTATTCAGACTCAAGCCGTCCGGTTCCCGCCCCTCGGGCACTCATCGGAGGTCTCGGGCTACGCCGTAGCGGTGCGGATCTGGTTCGCGAAACGATCCGAGGCGTCACGCAGAGCGACGATGCCGGGACCGTGACGAAGGACACCCCGACTGACGTTCGGGACCACATTGCGCACGGCGGCACCGAAGACCGCCGGGAGATCGGCCGGCGTCGCCCCCTGGGCACCGATCCCGGGCGCGAGGAGAGGTCCGTCGATGTCCAGGTCGTACGACGAGAGGTCACCCAGCGTGGCGCCGACGACGGCGCCGAAGGACCCCAGGGGCTCCTCCCCCGCGTTCTCGGCGGCCAGGTGCGCCAGGATGGTCGCGCCGACGTTCCGCCCGTCGGCGCGCACCGCGTGCTGCACCTCGCCGCCCTCCGGGTTGGAGGTGAGCGCCAGCACGAACAGTCCGGCGCCGTTCTCGCGGGCCAGGTCCACGGCGGGCTTCAGGGAGCCGTAGCCCAGATAGGGCGAGACCGTCAGCGCGTCCGAGAACAGGGGCGCGTCCTTGTGCAGGAAGGTCTCGGCGTAGGCGGCCATGGTGGAGCCGATGTCACCGCGCTTGGCGTCCATGACGACCAGCGCGCCCGCCGCACGCGCCTCCTGGACGGACTTCTCCAGTACGGCGATACCGCGCGAGCCGAACCGCTCGAAGAACGCGCTCTGCGGCTTAAGGACGGCCACCCGGTCCGCCAGCGCCTCCACGACCGTGCGGCTGAAGCGCTCCAGGCCGGCGATGTCGTCGTTCAGGCCCCAGTCGGTGAGCAGGGAGGAGTGCGGGTCGATGCCGACGCAGAGCGGCCCGCGCTCGTCCATGGCACGGCGCAGCCGCGCGCCGAAGGACTCGGTCATACGGTCTTCCTCACATCGGCGCCGACCGCGTCGGCGAGGGTGGCGTACGGGCTCGTACGGAGGCGGGCGGCGAGGCCCTTGTGGACGGCGCGCGCCCAGAAGGGGCCCTCGTAGACGAAGGCGCTGTAGCCCTGGACCAGCGTGGCGCCCGCCAGGATGCGCTGCCAGGCGTCCTCGGCGTCCCCGATGCCTCCTACGCCCACCAGGGTGATCCGGTCGCCCACGCGCGCGTAGAGGCGGCGCAGGACCGCCAGGGAGCGGTCCCTGACCGGGGCGCCGGAGAGACCGCCGGTCTCCTTCACCAGGGAGGGTTCGGATGTCAGACCGAGTCCCTCGCGCGCGATGGTGGTGTTCGTGGCGATGATTCCGTCCAGGCCGAGTTCCACGGCGAGGTCGGCGACGGCGTCGACGTCCTCGTCGGCGAGGTCCGGCGCGATCTTCACCAGCAGCGGGACGCGGCGCGTGCGGACCGTGCGGTCGGCGGCCTCACGGACGGCCGTCAGCAGCGGGCGCAGCGCCTCCGTGGCCTGGAGGTTGCGCAGCCCGGGCGTGTTGGGCGAGGAGACGTTGACGACCAGGTAGTCGGCGTAGGGCGCGAGGCGCTCGGTGGACTTCACGTAGTCCCCGGCGGCCTCCTCCTCCGGGACGACCTTGGTCTTGCCGATGTTGACGCCCACGACCGTCCTGAAGACGGGCGTACGGGAGGCCAGGCGGGCGGCGACGGCGAGCGAGCCCTCGTTGTTGAAGCCCATGCGGTTGATCAGCGCGCGGTCGGGGACCAGCCGGAACAGCCGCTTCTTGGGGTTGCCGGGCTGGGCCTCGCCCGTCACCGTGCCGATCTCGATGTGGTCGAAGCCGAGCATCGACATCCCGTCGATCGCGACGGCGTTCTTGTCGAAGCCGGCGGCCAGCCCGAACGGGCCGTGCATGCGCAGTCCGAACGCCTCGGTGCGCAGTTCCTCGTAGCGGGGTGCCAGGGCGGCCGCGACGAAGGTGCGCAGGACGGGGACGCGGGCGGCGAGGCGGATCCAGCGGAAGGCCAGGTAGTGGGCCTCCTCCGGGTCCATCCGTTTGAAAACCAGACGGAAGAAAAACTTGTACATGAGTCAGTGTCCTCTTGGAGCCTCGGTGAGCCTCATGCGGAGGGGGACACCGTTTCCGGTGTCCCCCTCTGGGCTGCTAGTCGCGGGCCGCGATCAGGTGTTCCGCGTGTTCCTGCAGTGAACGGACGCCCACGTCGCCGTGGTTGAGCGCGTCGATGCCCTGGACGGCCGCGGCGAGCGCCTGGACGGTCGTCAGGCACGGCACGGACCGGGCCACGGCCGCCGTACGGATGTCGTAGCCGTCGAGGCGGCCACCGGTGCCGTACGGGGTGTTGACGATGAGGTCGACCTCGCCGTCGTGGATGAGCTGGACGATGGTCTTCTCACCGTTCGGGCCGGTGCCCTCGGACTGCTTGCGGACGACGGTGGCGTTGATGCCGTTGCGCCTGAGCACCTCGGCCGTGCCGGACGTGGCGAGCAGTTCGAAGCCGTGGGCGACCAGCTCACGGGCCGGGAAGATCATCGAACGCTTGTCGCGGTTGGCGACCGAGATGAACGCGCGCCCCTTGGTCGGCAGCGGCCCGTACGCGCCGGCCTGCGACTTGGCGTACGCCGTGCCGAAGACCGAGTCGATGCCCATGACCTCGCCGGTGGAGCGCATCTCCGGACCGAGGATGGTGTCGACGCCGCGCCCGTGGATGTCGCGGAAGCGCGACCACGGCATGACGGCCTCCTTGACGGAGATCGGCGCGTCGAGCGGCAGCTCACCGCCGTCGCCGTTCGCCGGAAGCAGCCCCTCCGCCCGCAGTTCGGCGATGGTGGCGCCGAGCGAGATCCTGGCGGCGGCCTTGGCCAGCGGTACCGCGGTCGCCTTCGAGGTGAAGGGGACCGTGCGGGAGGCGCGCGGGTTGGCTTCGAGGACGTAGAGGATGTCCCCGGCCATCGCGAACTGGATGTTGATCAGACCGCGTACCCCGACGCCCTTGGCGATGGCCTCGGTGGAGGCGCGCAGGCGCTTGATGTCGAAGCCGCCGAGGGTGATCGGGGGCAGCGCGCACGCCGAGTCTCCGGAGTGGATACCGGCCTCCTCGATGTGCTCCATCACACCGCCGAGGTAGAGCTCGTGGCCGTCGTACAGGGCGTCGACGTCGATCTCGATCGCGTCGTCGAGGAAGCGGTCGACGAGGACCGGCCGGGAGGGGCTGATCTCGGTCGACTCGGCGATGTACGACTCCAGGCGGGCCTCGTCGTACACGATCTCCATGCCGCGTCCGCCGAGGACGTACGACGGACGGACCAGGACCGGGTAGCCGATCTCGTCGGCGATGGCCTTGGCGCCGGCGAAGGTGGTCGCCGTGCCGTGCTTCGGCGCGGGGAGCCCGGCCTCGGCGAGGACCTGGCCGAAGGCGCCTCGGTCCTCGGCGGCGTGGATGGCCTCCGGAGGGGTGCCCACGACCGGGACGCCGTTGTCCTTGAGCGCCTGCGACAGGCCCAGCGGGGTCTGGCCGCCGAGCTGGACGACGACGCCCGCGATCGGGCCGGCCAGCGACTCGGCGTGGACGATCTCCAGCACGTCTTCGAGGGTCAGCGGCTCGAAGTACAGACGGTCGGAGGTGTCGTAGTCCGTGGAGACGGTCTCCGGGTTGCAGTTGACCATCACGGTCTCGTAGCCCGCGTCGCTGAGCGCGAAGGAGGCGTGGACGCAGGAGTAGTCGAACTCGATGCCCTGGCCGATGCGGTTCGGGCCGGAGCCCAGGATGATCACGGCGGGCTTCTCGCGCGCGGCCACCTCGGTCTCCTCGTCGTACGAGGAGTAGAAGTACGGCGTCTTCGCCGCGAACTCGGCGGCGCACGTGTCGACCGTCTTGTACACCGGGCGCACGCCCAGCGCGTGCCGGACCTCGCGGACGACGTCCTCGCGCAGTCCGCGGATCTCACCGATCTGCTGGTCGGAGAAGCCGTGCCGCTTGGCCTCGGCGAGCAGGTCGGGGTCGAGCTTGTCGGCGGCGGCCAGCTCGTCGGCGATCTCCTTGATCAGGAAGAGCTGGTCGACGAACCACGGGTCGATCTTGGTGGCCTCGAAGACCTCCTCGGGCGTGGCGCCCGCGCGGACGGCCTGCATGACGGTGTTGATGCGGCCGTCGGTGGGCCGGACGGCCTCGCGCAGCAGTTCCGCCTTGTCGCCGGGCTCGCCGACGAACGTGAACTGGCTGCCCTTCTTCTCCAGCGACCGCAGCGCCTTCTGCAGCGCTTCGGTGAAGTTGCGGCCGATCGCCATGGCCTCGCCGACCGACTTCATGGTCGTGGTCAGGGAGGAGTCGGCGGACGGGAACTTCTCGAAGGCGAAACGCGGGGCCTTCACGACGACGTAGTCGAGCGTCGGCTCGAAGGAGGCCGGGGTCTGCTCGGTGATGTCGTTCGGGATCTCGTCGAGCGTGTAGCCGACGGCCAGCTTCGCGGCGATCTTGGCGATCGGGAAGCCGGTCGCCTTGGAGGCGAGCGCCGACGACCGCGACACACGCGGGTTCATCTCGATGACGATCACGCGACCGTCCTCGGGGTTCACCGCGAACTGGATGTTGCAGCCGCCGGTGTCGACACCGACCTCGCGGATGACGGCGATGCCGATGTCCCGCAGGATCTGGTACTCGCGGTCGGTGAGCGTCATCGAGGGCGCGACCGTGATCGAGTCGCCGGTGTGGACGCCCATGGGGTCGAAGTTCTCGATGGAGCAGACGACCACGACGTTGTCGTTCTTGTCGCGCATCAGCTCCAGCTCGTACTCCTTCCAGCCGAGGATGGACTCCTCCAGGAGCACCTCGGTGGTCGGCGAGAGGGTCAGGCCCTGGCCCGCGATGCGGCGCAGCTCCTCCTCGTCGTGCGCGAAGCCGGAGCCGGCGCCGCCCATGGTGAAGGAGGGGCGGACGACGACGGGGTAGCCGCCGAGCGTCTCGACGCCCGCGAGCACGTCGTCCATGGAGTGGCAGATGACCGAGCGGGCGGACTCGCCGTGCCCGATCTTGGCGCGGACGGCCTCGACGACGTCCTTGAAGAGGTCGCGGTCCTCGCCCTTGTTGATGGCCTCGACATTGGCGCCGATCAGCTCGACGCCGTACTTCTCCAGCGTCCCGGCCTCGTGCAGCGAGATGGCCGTGTTGAGAGCCGTCTGACCGCCGAGGGTCGGCAGGAGGGTGTCCGGGCGCTCCTTGGCGATGATCTTCTCGACGAACTCCGGGGTGATCGGCTCGACGTACGTGGCGTCGGCGATCTCCGGGTCGGTCATGATCGTCGCCGGGTTGGAGTTCACGAGGATCACGCGCAGGCCCTCGGCGCGCAGGACGCGGCACGCCTGGGTGCCGGAGTAGTCGAACTCGGCGGCCTGGCCGATGACGATCGGGCCGGAGCCGATGACCAGGACGGACTGGATATCGGTGCGCTTAGGCACGCTGGCCCTCCATCAGGGATACGAAGCGGTCGAACAGGTAGGCGGCGTCGTGCGGGCCCGCTGCCGCTTCGGGGTGGTACTGGACGCTGAAGGCCGGCCGGTCGAGGAGCCGGAGCCCTTCCACCACGTTGTCGTTGAGGCAGACGTGGGAGACCTCGGCGCGGCCGTAGGGGGTCTCGGAGACCTGGTCGAGCGGGGCGTCGACGGCGAAGCCGTGGTTGTGCGCGGTGACCTCGACCTTGCCGGTCGTACGGTCCTGCACCGGCTGGTTGATGCCCCGGTGGCCGTACTTCAGCTTGTAGGTGCCGAAGCCGAGCGCGCGGCCCAGGATCTGGTTGCCGAAGCAGATGCCGAAGAGCGGGGTGCCGCGCTCCAGGACCGCCCGCATGACGGAGACGGGGTGGTCTGCGGTGGCCGGGTCGCCGGGGCCGTTGGAGAAGAACACGCCGTCGGGGTTGACGGCGTACACGTCCTCGGCCGTGGCCGTGGCGGGCAGTACGTGCACCTCGATGCCGCGCTCGGCCATGCGGTGCGGGGTCATGCCCTTGATGCCGAGGTCGACGGCGGCGACGGTGAACTTCTTGGTGCCGATGGCGGGGACGACGTACGTCTCCTTGGTGGCGACCTCGGCGGAGAGGTTCGCGCCCTTCATCTCGGGGGCCTCGCGGACCTCGGTGAGCATGATGCCCTCGTCGGGCAGCGCGTTGCCGGAGAAGATGCCGACGCGCATGGCGCCGCGCTCACGGAGGTGGCGGGTGAGGGCGCGGGTGTCGATGCCGCTGATGCCGACGACGCCCTGGGCGCGCAGTTCGTCGTCCAGGGAGCGCCGGGAGCGCCAGTTGGAGGGCACGCGCGCGGGGTCGCGGACCACGTATCCGGAGACCCAGATCTTCTTCGACTCGGGGTCCTCGTCGTTGACGCCCGTGTTGCCGATGTGCGGGGCGGTCATGACGACGACCTGGCGGTGGTACGACGGGTCGGTGAGGGTCTCCTGGTAGCCGGTCATCCCGGTGGAGAACACGGCCTCGCCGAAGGTCACCCCCACGGCCCCGTAGGCACGGCCGCGGAACATCCGGCCGTCCTCCAGGACGAGTACGGCGGGAACCCTGGTGGCTCCCCGGGTGGAGGTCGTCATCGTGCGCCTTCCGTTTCCGTCTTGTTGATCATCTGGTTCAGGGTCGCGACCCACTCGTTGTGCTCGGCCGCGCGGTCGGAGCGGAATCCGGAGTCGAGCAGCCTGCCGCCGTGCTCCCAGGTGACGACCAGCAGTCCGCCCTCGGTGAGGACCTTGCCGGCGATGCCCTTGTCGAGCCGGGCCTCGCGCAGGGCCGCGAGGGGGACGAAGAAGTCCGTGGCGCCCGGGCGTACGACGTCCAGGCCCGCGTCCGTCAGCGTCAGCTCGACCCGGCTGCGGGTGCCCAGGCCGTGCGCCACGATCCGGTCGAGCCACTGCCCGGCGGTGGTGGAGCCGTGGTACCGGCCGCTCATGCCCAGTCTGACTTCACCGGGCTGGTCCGGCGCGGTGGGAAGCTCCGGCAGGTCGCTCTGGAGCGTGCCGCGCCACTTCCAGCCCTCGCGCATCAGCCAGTAGACGAGGGCGACGAAGAGGGCGAGTCCGACGACCCAGCCGATCCGCGCGGCCCAGTCGGTGACCTCGGCCGATTCCTTCTCGGCGGCCAACAGAATGAGAGGTGTCACGTGAGCTTCCCGTCGACGAGCGTGGCCTTGCCCCGCAGCCACGTGTGCGTGACACGGCCCGGCAGCTCGCGGCCCTCGTAGGGGGTGTTGCGGCTGCGCGAGGCGAAGCCCGCGGGATCCACCGACCCACGGTATGCCGTGTCGACGAGCGTGAGGTTGGCGGGCTCACCTGCCGAGACGGGACGTCCGTGACCGGCCGCCCGGCCGATCTCGGCCGGCTTGACGGACATGCGGTCCGCGACGCCCGCCCAGTCGAGCAGACCGGTCTCGACCATCGTCTCCTGGACCACGGACAGCGCCGTCTCCAGGCCGACCATGCCCATGGCGGCCGCGGCCCACTCGCAGTCCTTGTCCTCGTGCGGGTGCGGGGCGTGGTCGGTGGCGACGATGTCGATCGTGCCGTCGGCGAGCGCCTCGCGCAGCGCCAGCACATCGCGCTCGGTGCGCAGCGGCGGGTTGACCTTGTAGACCGGGTTGTACGAGCGCACCAGTTCGTCGGTGAGGAGGAGGTGGTGCGGGGTGACCTCGGCGGTGACGTCGATGCCCCGGGACTTCGCCCAGCGGACGATCTCCACCGACCCGGCGGTCGAGAGGTGGCAGATGTGGACACGGGAGCCGACGTGCTCGGCGAGCAGGACATCCCGGGCGATGATCGATTCTTCGGCCACCGCCGGCCAGCCGCCGAGGCCCAGCTCGGCGGAGACGACGCCCTCGTTCATCTGGGCGCCCTCAGTCAGCCGGGGCTCCTGCGCGTGCTGGGCGACGACGCCGCCGAAGGCCTTCACGTACTCCAGGGCCCGTCGCATCATCACGGCGTCGTCGACGCACTTGCCGTCGTCGGAGAAGACGGTCACGCCCGCCGCCGACTCGTGCATGGCGCCCAGCTCGGCGAGCTTCTTGCCCTCCAGGCCGACGGTGACGGCGCCGATGGGCTGCACATCGCAGTACCCGTGCTCCTGGCCGAGCCGGTAGACCTGCTCGACCACACCGGCGGTGTCGGCGACGGGGAAGGTGTTGGCCATGGCGAAGACGGCCGTGAAGCCGCCGGAGGCCGCCGCGCGCGTGCCGGTCAGCACGGTCTCGGAGTCCTCGCGGCCGGGCTCCCGCAGATGGGTGTGCAGGTCGACCAGGCCCGGCAGGAGCACCTTGCCGTCGGCCTCGACGACCACGGCGTCCTCGTCGGAGAGCCCGACACCGATCTCCGCGATGATCTCGCCGTCGATCAGGACGTCCTGCGGCTCGCCGCCCAGCACCTTCGCACCACGGATCAGGATCTTGCTCATCGTCTTACTTCTCCTCGGTGGTGCGGGTGTGGGTGACGGCGGGCTCGTTCCCGCCCAGCAGCAGGTACAGCACGGCCATCCGGATGGAGACGCCGTTGGCGACCTGCTCGACGACGGTGCAGCGGTCGGAGTCGGCGACCTCCGCGGTGATCTCCATGCCGCGGACCATCGGGCCGGGGTGCATCACGATGGCGTGCTCGGGCATCCGCGCCATGCGGTCGCCGTCGAGGCCGTAGCGCCGCGAGTACTCGCGCTCGGTCGGGAAGAACGCCGCGTTCATCCGCTCCCGCTGCACCCGCAGCATCATCACCGCGTCGGACTTGGCGAGCGTGCTGTCGAGGTCGTACGAGATCTCGCAGGGCCAGGTCTCGACGCCGACCGGTACGAGGGTGGGCGGGGCGACGAGGGTGACCTGGGCGCCGAGGGTGTGCAGCAGGTCCACGTTGGAGCGGGCGACCCGGCTGTGCAGGACGTCGCCGACGATCGTGATCCGCTTGCCGGACAGGTCCTGGCCGAGTCCGGCGTCCCGGCCGACGAGGCGGCGGCGCATGGTGAAGGCGTCCAGCAGGGCCTGGGTGGGGTGCTGGTGGGTGCCGTCCCCGGCGTTGATCACGGCGGCGTCGATCCAGCCGGAGGTCGCCAGGCGGTACGGGGCCCCCGAGGCGCCGTGCCGGATGACGACGGCGTCGACCCCCATGGCCTCCAGCGTCTGGGCGGTGTCCTTGAGGGACTCGCCCTTGGACACGCTCGATCCCTTGGCGGTGAAGTTGATGACGTCCGCGGAGAGGCGCTTCTCGGCGGCCTCGAAGGAGATCCGGGTGCGGGTGGAGTCCTCGAAGAAGAGGTTGACGACGGTACGGCCGCGCAGGGTCGGCAGTTTCTTGATCGGCCGGTCGGCGACCCGGGCCATCTCCTCGGCGGTGTCGAGGATCAGGACGGCGTCGTCACGGGTGAGGTCGGCGGCCGAGATGAGATGACGCTGCATCTTTCAGGCTCCGTAAGGCAGTTCGGGAGATTACGGGCAGTCAGGGGCATCGCGAAGGGACGTACGGCACGGGGCCGCACGCGCGCGTGCTACTGCTGGGCGGTCCGCTTCGCACCGAGCAGGACGGTGTCCCGACCGTCTTCCTCGGCGAGCTGGACCTTGACCGTCTCCCGCAGCGACGTGGGGAGGTTCTTGCCGACGTAGTCGGCGCGGATGGGCAGTTCGCGGTGGCCCCGGTCGACGAGGACCGCGAGCTGGACGGCGCGCGGGCGGCCGATGTCGTTCAGCGCGTCGAGGGCCGCGCGGATCGTCCGGCCGGAGAAGAGCACGTCGTCGACGAGGACGACCAGACGGCCGTCGATGCCGTCACCGGGGATCTCGGTGCGGGCCAGCGCACGCGGCGGGTGCATGCGCAGGTCGTCGCGGTACATGGTGATGTCGAGCGAGCCGACCGGGATCTTGCGGTCGGTGATCTCCGCGAGCTTGGCGGCGAGCCGCTGGGCGAGGAAGACGCCCCGGGTCGGAATGCCGAGGAGCACCACGTCGTCGGCGCCCTTGGCGCGTTCGACGATCTCGTGGGCGATGCGGGTCAGTACGCGGGCGATGTCGGGCGCTTCGAGAACGGGCCGCGCATCGGACGACTGCGGGTCCCGCGGATCCTGGGGATCCTGTCGCGGGTCTTGCGGATCTTGCTGCGGGTCTTGCGAGTCCATAAGAAACGGACCTCCTTCTCCGCCTCACGGGACGGACCTTAAAGGACGTCGGAATTGCGCCGTCAACGGTAGCAGGCCCCCGAAACGCCCCTGATCACCCCCCTGGCGCAACGGAACACGGTTACCACGGAAGAGTCGGTCCGGACCATTCGGCTTGACGGGGCAGAGTCACGCTGCGTAACCTCACAGTGAGTCACCAGCCTTCGTCCGGGGAGCTATATGTCCAGCGAATACGCCAAACAGCTCGGGGCCAAGCTCCGGGCCATCCGCACCCAGCAGGGCCTTTCCCTCCACGGTGTCGAGGAGAAGTCCCAGGGACGCTGGAAGGCGGTCGTGGTCGGTTCGTACGAGCGCGGCGACCGCGCCGTCACCGTGCAGCGCCTCGCGGAGCTGGCGGACTTCTACGGGGTTCCCGTGCAGGAGCTTCTTCCCGGTACGACCCCCGGTGGCGCCGCCGAGCCGCCGCCGAAGCTCGTCCTTGACCTGGAGCGCCTGGCGCACGTGCCGGCCGAGAAGGCGGGCCCGCTGCAGCGTTACGCGGCGACGATCCAGTCCCAGCGAGGTGACTACAACGGCAAGGTGCTCTCGATCCGCCAGGACGACCTGCGCACACTCGCCGTCATCTACGACCAGTCCCCCTCGGTCCTCACCGAGCAGCTGATCAGCTGGGGCGTCCTCGACGCGGACGCGCGCCGCGCGGTCTCCCACGAGGACAGCTGACGCCTGCGGGCAACGCCCAGCAGAAACGTGCCGCCGGGGTGACCCGAACCGATTGGTTCGGGTCACCCCGGCGGTTTCTTTGGCTTGTCATACGGCGCCTGGTCGCCGAGGGCGGCGGCAGTGCCCTGAAGGGGCGCGGGGAACTGCGCGACCAGCCACGGACAACCCGCGGCCAGGTCCGCACAGCACCCCCTACGGCGCTCCCTGCTCGGCCGTCCTTCAGTCGGCTTCCCTGCGGAGCGAAGACTTCAGGTCCTTCAGACGGCCCAGCAGGCCGTTCACGAAGGACGGCGAGTCGTCCGTGGAGAACTCCTTCGCCAACTGCACCATCTCGTCCAGCACCACGGCGTCCGGGGTCTCGTCGACCCAGATCAGCTCATGGGCGCCGAGCCGCAGGATGTTGCGGTCCACGACCGGCATACGGTCGAGCGTCCACCCCACCGAGTACTGCGCGATCAGCTCGTCGATCCGCTTGGCGTGCTGCGCATAGCCCTCGACCAGCTGCATGGTGTATTCGCTGACCGGGGGCTGCCGGTTGTCGCTGTGGGCGTGCCGGATCCAGTCCGCGAGGACGGTCAGGACGTCGACCCCGCGCTGGTCGCCCTCGAAGAGGATCTGGAAGGCGCGCTTACGGGCCGTGTTACGGGCAGCCACGGTTAGCTGTTCACCCGGCCGAGGTAGTCGCTCGTACGGGTGTCGACCTTGATCTTCTCGCCGGTGGTGATGAAGAGCGGCACCTGGATCTGGTGGCCGGTCTCCAGGGTGGCGGGCTTGGTGCCACCGGTGGAGCGGTCGCCCTGGACACCCGGCTCGGTCTCCTGGATCACGAGCTCGACGGCGGCCGGCAGCTCGACGAAGAGCACCTCGCCCTCGTGCTGCGCGACGGTGGCGGTGAAGCCCTCGATCAGGAAGTTGGCGGCGTCGCCGACGGCCTTGCGGTCGACCATGAGCTGGTCGTAGGTCTCCATGTCCATGAAGACGAAGTACTCGCCGTCCATGTAGGAGAACTGCATGTCGCGCTTGTCGACAGTGGCCGTCTCGACCTTGACGCCGGCGTTGAACGTCTTGTCGACGACCTTGCCGGAGAGCACGTTCTTGAGCTTGGTGCGCACGAAGGCCGGGCCCTTGCCGGGCTTGACGTGCTGGAACTCGACGACGGACCAGAGCTGGCCGCCTTCGAGCTTGAGCACCAGGCCGTTCTTGAGGTCGTTCGTGGAAGCCACGGTTGCGGAATCTCCTGGACTGACGTGGACGACCCCGGGCCACGCGCACAGCCGATGAGCTAGAGCGCGAGCAGCTCCTTGGTCGTGATGGTGAGTAGCTCGGGTCCGCCGTCCGCCTCGGGGCGTACGACGAGCGTGTCATCGATCCGGACACCGCCCCGGCCCGGGAGGTGGACCCCCGGTTCGACGGTGACCGGCACACAAGCGTCCAGTTTACCCATGGCCGCGGGGGCCAACTGCGGGTCCTCGTCGATTTCGAGTCCGACCCCGTGTCCCATCAGCACCGGGAGGCCGTCACCGTACCCCGCGGAGTCCAGGACCTGGCGGGCCGCGCGGTCCACGGCGCGGTAGGCCGCACCGGGGGCCAGGGCCTCCCGTCCGGCGCGCTGGGCTGCGAAGACCAGGTCGTACAGCTCGATCTGCCAGTCGGCGGGAGAGGTGCCGATCACGAAGGTACGGCCGATCTCACAGCGGTAGCCGCGGTACGTGGCGCCCAGGCAGACGGAGAGGAAGTCGCCTTCCTCGACCCGGCGGTCGGTGGGGATGTGCCCGGGGCGGCCGGAGTTCTGGCCGGTGCCGACGGAGGTGGTGAAGGCCGGGCCGTCGGCGCCGTGGTCGACGAGGCGGCGCTCCAGTTCCAGGGCGAGGTGGCGTTCGGTGCGGCCGACGAGGATCGATTCGAGCAGTTCGCCCAGTGCCTGGTCGGCGATCTCCGCGCCGATCCGCAGACAGGAGATCTCCTCCTCGTCCTTGACCACTCTCAGCTGCTCGACCGCCCCGCCGAGGTCGGCGAGCCGCAGCCGGGGCGCGACCGAGCGGATCGCGCGGTGGCGGGCCATGGTGAGGTGGTGTTCCTCGACGGCGAGGGACTCGGCGTGTACGGCTGTGGCCAGGTCGGCGGCCGCGACGGCGGGGTCGCCGCCGGGTGTCGGCAGCACCTGGACGCGTACGGCCTCGTCGGGCCGGCCCTCGCCGACCTCGCCGCTCGGCGGTGTGCCGCAGAGCAGGACGTCCTCGCTCCTCCCGAGCAGCAGCACCGCGCCCCGGGGCGCCGCGCCGGCGAGGTAGCGCACGTTGGCCGGGCGGGTCACGAGTGCGGTGGCGCTGCCGCTGGAGTGGCAGCGTTCTCTCAGCCGAGCGCGGCGGGCCGCGTACACCTCTGACATGTGCCGAGCGTATGAGCTTCGCTGGTGGGGCGCCGGTCGAGCGCGGCCGAGTGGGGGCCGGGGGTGCGGGGTGTGGGGGTGCGGCGCGGGGTTGTGTGCCGTGTGCGAGCCGGTGGGGGTTCTTCGCGCAGGCCCCGCGCCCCTGGTGGGGCGACGGGCAGATGGTCGAGTGCGGCCGAGTGGGGGCGCGGGTGCCGGGGGGTGTGGCCAGGGGTTGTGTGCCGTTTGCGGGCCGGTGGGGGTTCTTCGCGCAGTTCCGCGCGCCCCTTTGGGTTGGCTCAGGGTGACGTGTTTGTCAGTGCCGTCCGCTCGTCCCCGGCTACCACTTCGGGGGGCTTGCGATCGACCTTGCCAGGACCTCGTCCAGGACGCGGGCCGTGGCGGGGACGTCGAGCTGGGAGTTGTCGATGATCGGCAGGCCGGAGCCGTACCAGCCCGCCATCCGGCCGTGGATGCGGGCGACCTCTTCGTCGGTGAGGCGGCGGTTGCCCGAGCGCTCGGCGTTGCGTTCGAGGACAATCTCCAGGCCCGGCAGGAGGACGACGGGCAGCAGGCCGGGGCCGACGTGCCGCTTCCAGCCGCCGAGGCCGACGACGGGGCGGTCGGGGAAGACGGCGTCGTCGAGGATGCAGGAGATGCCGTTGGCCAGGAAGTTCCGCGCGGAGAAGCCGCAGGTGCGGCGGGCGAGACGATACTGCGCCTCGGAGTTGTCGTTCCAGCCGGACTGCGGGTCCGCGAAGCCCGAGCGCACCCATTCCCGGACGTCGTCCAGGCTGATGTGCGCGGTGGGCACCCGGCGGTGGTCCGCCCAGTACTTGGCGACGCTGGTCTTGCCGGCTCCGGCGGGCCCGATCAGCAGGACCGCGAGCGTGGTGGTCGTGACGTCGGGCGCGCCGGTGGCGGGCGCCGGCATGGTGACGGGGCCGCCCGGCGGCAGTTGCACGTGTCCGGTGGTGTCCCGAGGCACCCCGGGCTGCTGCGGAGCCGAGGTGGGCGGATGCCCAGGGCCCGCGGCGAAGCCAGGGCCGGGCGGAGGCGCCGACCCGGGAGGCGCGGCCGGGGGCATGGAACCGGGGGGAGCGGCCGGTGTGGGCGGGGCCATGGGCGCGGGCGGGGGTGGCGGCACAGGACCCGGGTGCGTGCCCGGAGGCGCCGGGTGGCCCGCTCCCGGATGGCCCGGAGGGTTCCCGCCCGGCGCTCCCGGGTGAGGAGGGGCCGGGTGTCCCTGGTGGTTCGCGGGCGGCGACCAGGGGGCCGCCGGGTCCTGCCCCGGCCGATGGGGCGGCGGCAGCGGAGCTCCCACTGCGTGCTGCATCCGGTGCCACTCCGTCTCGTACAGTCACATCGACACTGGCGGGCGGGGCCTTTCGACCCCGCCCTTACCGAACGGTACCGTCCCCGGCCTCCGTTTGGTGAACGGCCGGGGGCAGCCCGAAGTGCCCAAGTGGCCATGACCACAAGGCGAATCGGGCAAGTCCTGCCCGAGCGGGCGTTACTGGCCCACTTCGCCGTAGGCGGCCAGGAGGATCGCGGGGTCGGGCCCTTCCAGGACGGTGGGCTTGGCGAGACCGTCGAGGACGATGAAGCGGAGCAGGTCGCCGCGGGACTTCTTGTCGACCTTCATCGTCTCCAGCAGCTTGGGCCACTGGTCGTAGCGGTAGTGCAGCGGCAGCCCCACCGCTTCCAGGACCGTGCGGTGCCGGTCGGCGGTCGCGTCGTCCAACCTGCCCGCCAGACGCCCCAGTTCGGCCGCGAAATGCATCCCGACGGACACCGCCGCGCCGTGGCGCCACTGGTAGCGCTCGTTCTTCTCGATCGCGTGCGCCAGCGTGTGCCCGTAGTTGAGGATCTCCCGGCGCCCGGATTCCTTCAGGTCCCCGGAGACCACTTCGGCCTTGACCCGGATCGAGCGCTCGATCAGCTCCGAGGTGTGCGGCCCGGCCGGGGTGCGCGCGGCCTGCGGGTCGGCCTCGATCAGGTCCAGGATCACCGGGTCCGCGATGAACCCGGCCTTGATGATCTCCGCCAGCCCGGAGACGTAGTCGTTGACCGGCAGCGACTCCAGCGCCGCCAGGTCACACAGGACACCGGCCGGCGGATGGAAGGACCCGACCAGGTTCTTGCCCTCGGCCGTGTTGATGCCCGTCTTGCCGCCCACCGCCGCATCCACCATGGCGAGCACGGTGGTGGGAATGGCGATCCAGCGCACCCCACGCAGCCACGTCGCCGCCACGAACCCCGCGAGGTCGGTCGTGGCGCCGCCACCCACACCCACGATCACATCGGTACGGGTGAACCCCGACTGACCCAGCGCCTTCCAGCAGTACGCGGCGACCTCGGCGGTCTTGGCCTCCTCCGCGTTCGGCACCTGGATCGCGACCGCCTCGAAACCCTGCCCGGACAGATCCGCGCGCAGCGCCTCCCCCGTGCCTTCGAGCGCCTCGGGATGGATCACCGCCACCCGCTTCGCCCTGTTACCGATCAACCCACCCAGTTCGCCCAGGAGTTGACGCCCGATCAGGACCTCGTACGGCTCGGTACCCGCCGTACCGCCGACCTGGATACGGGTCACTGTCTCGCTCATGCTTCCTTCAACTCCAGTGCGTCCAGGGCCGCTTGGGTGACTTCCTCGGGCGTACGGCCGTCCGTGGCGACGACGGCCGTGGCGACCTCCTCGTACAGGTTCCGCCGGGCCTCCATCAACTCCCGCCACTGCTTACGGGGGTTGACGGCGAGCAGCGGGCGGGCCGCGTTGAGGCCGGTGCGCTTCACCGCCTCCTCGACGTCCATGGAGAGGTAGACGACCCGCTGCCCGGCCAGCAGGGCGCGCGTGTCGGCGTCGAGGATCGCGCCGCCGCCGAGGGCGAGGACACCGTCGTGGTCGGCCAGTGCCGTCCGTACGGCCTGCTTCTCGATGGCGCGGAAGGCGGCTTCGCCCTCGTCGACGAAGATCTCGGCGATGGCGCGGCCCTGCTCGGCCACGATGTCGTCGTCGGTGTCGCGGTAGGCGACACCGAGCCGCTCGGCGAGCAGCTGTCCGACGGTGGACTTGCCGACGCCCATGGGGCCGACGAGGACGACCAGAGGCACCGGGGTCACCGGATCGCGAGGTGGTCGAGGTAGGAGCGGACGTTGCGGGCGGTCTCGGTGACGTTGTCGCCGCCGAACTTCTCCGCCACCGCGTCGGCCAGCACCAGGGCCACCATCGCCTCGGCGACGATCCCGGCCGCCGGGACGGCGGAGACGTCGGAGCGCTGGTGGTGGGCCTGCGTGGCCTCGCCCGTGGTCACGTCCACGGTCTGCAGCGCGCGCGGCACGGTCGCGATCGGCTTCATCGCCGCCCGCACCCGCAGCAACTCGCCGGTGGAAAGGCCGCCCTCGGTGCCACCGGAGCGGCCGGAGACGCGCCGGATGCCTTCGGGGGTGTTCACGATCTCGTCGTGGGCCTTGGAGCCGGGCACGCGCGCCAGCTCGAAGCCGTCGCCGATCTCGACGCCCTTGATCGCCTGGATGCCCATCAGCGCTCCGGCGAGGCGGGCGTCCAGCTTGCGGTCCCAGTGGACGTGCGAGCCGAGGCCCACGGGCACGCCGTACGCCAGGATCTCGACGACGCCGCCGAGGGTGTCGCCGTCCTTGTGGGCCTGGTCGATCTCCGCCACCATCGCCTTCGACGCGTCCGCGTCCAGGCAGCGCACCGGGTCCGCGTCCAGCCGCTCCACATCGGCCGGCGTCGGGTACACGCCCTGCGGTGCCTTCGCGGCCGCCAGCTCGACGACGTGGCTGACGATCTCGATGCCGGCCGTCTCCTTGAGGTACGACCGGGCGACGGCGCCGAGGGCGACACGGGCCGCGGTCTCCCGGGCGGAGGCGCGCTCCAGGACCGGGCGGGCCTCGTCGAAGCCGTACTTCTGCATGCCCGCCAGGTCCGCGTGACCGGGGCGGGGGCGGGTCAGCGGGGCGTTGCGGGCCAGGCCGGCGAGGATCTCCGGGTCGACCGGGTCCGCCGACATCACCTGCTCCCACTTCGGCCACTCGGTGTTGCCGACCATGATCGCCACCGGCGAACCCATGGTCAGCCCGTGCCGCACACCACCCAGGAACGTGACCTCGTCCCGCTCGAACTTCATCCGGGCACCGCGTCCATAGCCCAGGCGTCGGCGGGCCAGGTGGTCCCCCACCATCTCCGTGGTGATCGGCACGCCGGCGGGAAGACCCTCCAACGTCGCGACAAGTGCGGGACCGTGGGACTCCCCCGCGGTCAGCCAACGCAACCTGCTCAACGGTGCTCCTCAGTGCTCGCGCCCTGTACTGCGTGCTGCCTACGTGTACGCGCGTCCTCGCGTACGGCGACGGCTGCCGGGTGCGCGGCCCCGGCCCGCCATGTCCGATCCTCCCACGTTCGTGGCCGGGCCCTGGTCACAGGTCCATCAGGCGGACGACGCGTGCCCGCCACGCGCCGCGGGGTCACCCCATCTTCGCCGCCGCGCTCTTGATCGCCTCGCGGATACGGAAGTAGGTGCCGCAGCGGCAGACGTTCGCGATCTCGTCGATGTCGGCGTCGGTGGGGTTCTTGGTGCGCTTGAGCAGGGCGACGGCGGCCATGATCTGGCCGGGCTGGCAGTAGCCGCACTGGGCGACGTCCTGCTCCAGCCAGGCCTCCTGGACGGGATGCAGTTCGTCGCCGTGCGCCAGCCCCTCGATGGTGGTGACCTCACGGCCCGCCGCCTCGGCGACCGGGACCACACAAGGCCGGACGGCCTCGCCGTCGAGGTGGCTGGTGCAGGCCTTGCAGACGTCGATGCCGCAGCCGTACTTGGGGCCTCGGATACCGAGGAGATCGCGCAGTGCCCACAGCAGGGGCAGGTCGTCGGGGGCGTCGACGGTGACGGTCTCGCCGTTGACGGTGAAGGTGTGGGAGGGCATCGATGTGCTCCTGGAGCCTGGCGCGGGTCGGCGCGCGGATCGTACGAGGGGGCTCGGTGGGGAAGAGGCGAGCGGGGCTCAGCGGGGGAAGGGCGTGAAGTCCACGTCGAAGTTGACGGGGAAGCTGCGCGGCTTGGTGCCGGTGGCGCGCGCGAAGGCGTTGGCGACGGCGCCGACGGCCGCCGGGACGCCGAGTTCGCCCGCGCCGCCGGGTTCGTCGGAGCCCTCGATGACGAAGATCCTGACGTCCTTCGGGGAGTCCTTCTGGCGGGCGTAGTGGAACTGGGAGTAGCTGCCCTCCAGCGGCAGCCCCTCGTCGATGTGGAGCCCGGCCCGCAGAGTCGTGGAGATCGCGTCCGTGAGCCCGCCGAGCAGCTGGGCCTCCAGACCGCGCGGGTTGATCACCCGGCCCACGTCGGCGGCGATGACCGCCTTGGTCACCCGGGGCTTCTTGGGATCGGTGGCGTCGATCTCGACCAGGCAGGCCGTGCAGGCCTTGTACTCGTCGTGGAAGGCGACGCCCTGCGCCCAGCCGTCCGGCAGAGTCCGTCCCCAGTTCCCTTCCGCCGCGGCCTTGTCGAGCACGGCGCGCTGTCGCGCGGTCTTCAGGAACTCCCGCCGGAAGGCGACCGGGTCCTTGCCCAGCTTCGCCGCCAGCTCGTCGACGATGATCTCCTCGGTCCCACGTGTGTTGGCCGAGTACACCGACCGCCACGACCCGGTGTGCATCCTGATCGGCACCTCGGTGAGCGTCTGCGTGGTGAGGCCGAAGTGGTACGGGGACTTCACCGTGGTCAGGAACAGGGTCTGCGCGAAGGTCGCGTTGCCGATGCCGGACGGCAGGCTCGCCGCGGCGGCGGTGACCGCGTCGCCGAGCCCGTGCCGGAAGTCGGTCTCCACGGCGGCCACCCGGTGCTGGAAGGCGAGCACCTGTCCGGCCGCGTAGGTGGCCCGGATCCGGTGGTGGGTGGCGGGCCGCATCCGCCCGTGCCGCATGTCGTCGATCCGCGACCACATCAGCCGCACGGGCCGTCCGCTCCTCTTCGACACGACGGCGGCCTCCAGAGCCGCGTCGTGGAAGAGCCGTCGGCCGAACGACCCGCCCGACTGCACCACATGCACCTCGACCTTGGACACGGGCAGCCCCACGGCCTCGGCGATGGCGGCCTGCGCGGCGATCGGTGACTTCAGCCCCGACCAGATCTCGGCCCGGTCCTCCCGTACGTCCGCCACGGCCGAGTTGGTCTCCAGCGGCGCGTGACTGGCGAAGGCGAAGTCGAACTCCCCCTCCACCTTCTTCACCAGCGGCCCGAGCACGTCCAGCGACGGCGTGGCCGCCTTCAGCTTCGCCCTGATGCCGTCGTCCGACAGCGCGTCCACGCTCCCCGGGCCCCAGGTGACCTCCAGCGCCTCCTTGCCGTCGAGGGCCTGCCCGAACGTTTCCGCCACGACCGCGACACCCGTGTCGATGGTGACGACGTCGAGCACCCCCGGCATGGCCCGTACGGCGGCCTCGTTGTCGACCGACTTCACCGTGCCGTTGATGGTCGGCGGCCGGCGCACCATGCACGGCTTGGCCCCGGGCACATCGAGGTCGAGCGTGTAGACCTGTTTGCCGGTGACCAGGGCGCGGGCGTCGATGCGTGAGGTGGGGGTGCCGACGAGGGTGTGCTCGGACTCCTTCTTCGGCGTGACGACGAGGGAGCCGAGGTCGAGGGAAGCCGCGGCCGCCGACAGCGAGCCGTAGGAGGCGGTACGTCCGTCCGGCGCGACCACGACACCCTGACGCACCGTCAAGTCACTGGCCGGGAGCCCCCATTGCCTGGCGGCGGCGCGAACCAGGCGTGCCCGCGCGGCAGCCGCGGTGTGGCGCACGGGGTCGTACAGCGACCGGATGGAGTTGGAGCTGCCGGTGAGCTGGTTGAAGAGCAACTCGGGCCGTGCGTCGTCCAGTTGGATGCGGACCCGGTCCAGCGGAGTGTCCAACTCCTCCGCCACCAGCATCGCCACCGCCGTGGTGAGCCCCTGCCCGACCTCCTCCCTCGGCAGCCGGAAGTGGGCGACGCCCTCGTCGTCGACGCGCAGCACGAGCATGTTCGCCGTCGGCGCCCCGGCCAGGATCAGCAGATCGCCGAGGTCCACCAGATCCGCCGGCGCCGGCAAGGTGGGTATCGCCGCTTCCGCGCTGCCCGGGTCGTAGACGTCCAGACCTGTCCTGGTCGCGACGGCGAGAGTGGGCGCGGCCACCAGGTAGGTGAGAAACCTGCGCCGGGAGTGACGTGACATGGAGGCTCCGTTCAACGCCCCGCCTACGCCGCCGGGCCGCCCGGTGATGATGGCCGCTGGTTACCCTCCGGTACAGGGGCTTCACGGGATCGACACACCCCGGACCGCACACCCCGCACGCTCACTCGGACGCTCAGCCCCGCTCGGCCAGCGCCCGCTCTCCCGCCTGCCTCATCGCGCCCACGGGAGCCGTCTTGCACCCGGTCATCTGCTCGACCTGCAACACGGCCTGGTGCACCAGCAGATCAAGCCCGCTGACCACGGCACCCCCGTACGCCGACCAGCGCGCGGCCAGTTCCGTCGGCCACGGGTCGTACAGCACGTCGAACAGTGTCGTCGGCCGCTCCGGCACGGCACCGGACAGCGCGTCCGTCGCCCCGGCAGGGGTCGTGGCGATCACCAGCGGAGCGCTCAGCCCCCGCTCGGCCTCCGCCCAGTCCGCCGTACGCACCTCGACATCCAGCCGCTCGCCCCACTGCCGCATCTCGGCGGCCCGGGCCTCGCTCCGTACGTACGCCACGACCTCACCGGTGCAGATCCGGGCGAGCGCGGCCAGCGCGGAGGAGGCGGTGGCGCCGGCGCCGAGGATCGCGGCGGACTCCACCTGCTCGATGCCTCGCTCCCGCAGGGCGGCGACCATGCCGGGGATGTCGGTGTTGTCGCCGACCCGCCGCCCGTCCTCCGTGAACACCAGCGTGTTGACGGCCTCGACGGAAGTCGCTGTCCCGCTGATCTCGTCCAGCAGCGGAATGACCGCCCGCTTGAGCGGCATCGTCAGCGACAGCCCCGCCCACTCCGGCCCGAGCCGCTCGACGAACCCGGGCAGCGCCTGCTCGTCGACCTCGAAGCGGTCGTACGTCCAGTCGGTGAGCCCGAGTTCGGCGTACGCGGCCCGGTGCAGCACCGGGGAGAGCGAGTGGGCGATCGGCGAACCGAGCACGGCGGCCCGGCGCTTGGTGGCGGTGCGGCTCATCTATCCGTTCTGCGCTTCCTGGTACTTCGCACGGTTCCTGTTGTGCTCTTCGTTGGTCACGGCGAACAGTGTCTCGTCCTCGTTGATCGACACGAAGTAGTACCAGTCGCCCTTGGCCGGCTTGAGCGCCGCCTTGATGGCCACCTCACCCGGATTGTCGATCGGCCCGGGAGGAAGACCCTTGATCTTGTACGTGTTGTACGGGTCGTCGATCTGTCGCAGCGAGTTCACCGAACCCGTGGCCAGCTTGGATTCACCGCGCAGGTAATTCACCGTGGAGTCGAAGTCGAGGAGTCCGTAGGTCTCGGTGTTGTTCTTGTCGAGCCGGTTGTAGACGACCCGGGCGACCTTCAGGAAGTCCTTCTTGTACTTCCCCTCGGCCTGGACAAGACTCGCCACCGTGAGCACCTGGAGCGGATTGTCCAGCTTCAGAGCCTCGGCCTTGTCCTCCAGGCCGAATTCCTCGAACTTCGCCTTGGCGAGGTCGACCATTTCCTTCAGGACGGCTTCGGGCTTCATGCCCTTGGCGATCGGATACGTGGAGGGGTAGAGGAATCCTTCCAGCGGATCCTTGATGTCGTCGCTGTCGTTCGCCCAGTCGGGCAGGCCGAGGGTCTTCCACTTCTTCTCGGCGACTTCCTCGGTCGTGCCCTTCTCCAGGCCCAACTCCTTGTCGATCGCGGCGTAGATCTCGTTGTTCCGCTTGCCTTCGGCGACAGTGAAGTTGTTCTGACTCTTCGGATCGAGCATCAGAGCGATAGCGCTTTCAGCGGACATCTCCTTTTTGAGGAGATAAACGCCCGCCTGAATATCAGGCTGCTCCGGATTCTGCGCCAGCGCCGTCGTGAAGGCGTCCACACTCTTGACGACTCCGGCCGCCTTCAGCTTCTGCCCGATCACCGATCCGAATTCGCCCTTGGCGACCGTGATCGTCACGGTCTCGTTCGTACCCTTCCCCGAATAGTCGGGAGCCTCGCCGAATCGGTTCTGGAAGAACTGGTATCCGAAGTAACTCACGCCGGCGAATCCGCCGCCGAAGACCATGACGACCACCAGGCAGGCGCAGCCGCTGCGGCGCTTCTTGCCGCCCTTGCCCGGCTTCTTGGACTTGCCGCCGCGGCCCTTCCGGTCGCCCCGTCCGGCGCGTTCCTCGGCCTCGTCGTCATCGTCGTCATCGCCGCCACCGGCGAAGAACGCGTGCTCGCCCTGGTCCGGCCCGGGGTCCCAGTCGGTCCGCTCGGCGGCCGGCTGCTTCTCGGCCTCGGGCTCCGGAGTGGGTGCGGGAGTGGGTTCCGTGCGACGGCGCGAGGGCGGTTCCGGCGGCGGATACGCGTCCGGCGTGCCGTAGAAGTCCTGTTGGCCACCGCCGTAGGCCATCGCCTGCTGCTGTCCCCCGTAGGGATCGGCCGGGTCGGCGATGTAAGGGCCCTGCGCGTGCTGGTGTGTTCCGTTGTTCCAGCCGCCGTTGGCCTGGTCGTACTGCGGCTGGCCCTGATTGGGGTACTGCTGCCCGGGGTCGCCGTACTCCTGCTGGTACTGCTGCTGGGCGTAGGCGTCCTGATGGCCGTTGTTCCAGCCGCCGTTGACCTGGTCGTACTGCTGCTGGCCGTGACCGGGGTACTGCTGCTCCGGGTAGTGCTGCTGCGGCTGGCCGCCGTAAGGGGACTGCTGACCCGCCTGGGCCTGCTGCCCGTCCCATCCGCCGTCCCCGTACAACGGGTCGTCCGGATGCCACGGTTCGGAGCCTGGGCCCCGGCCATACTCAGTCATCGATCCCCTAGAGCCGCGAGGCGGCGGTCACGCGGGGCCTGTGACTCGGCTTTCGTCCCCGCCTCTTTTTGTACGGTGGCTGTTCGAAGGCCACCGCATCGCGCGGAACGTTACCGTATCGCGATCAGATGACCACTTCGACGCCCTCGCCCGGAGCTTTACCTGACACCCGTTCGGATTCCAGCGCCTGTTGCAGGATGATCACGGCTGCCGCCTGGTCGATGACCGACCTGCCCTTTTTGGATTTCACACCTGAGGCACGCAGTCCTTGACTCGCCGTCACTGTGGTCATCCTCTCGTCGAGAAGTCTGACCGGAACAGGCGCGATCATGCGGGCCAGTTGCTGGGCGAAGCCACGGACCTTGGCCGCCGCCGGGCCCTCGCCCCCCTTGAGGGAGCGAGGAAGGCCGACGACGACCTCGATCGGTTCGTACTCCTCGACGAGTTGACCCAACCGACGTTGCGCGGCCGGGACATCGCGTCCCGGAACGGTCTCGACGGGAGTGGCGAGGATTCCGTCGGGGTCGCAGGAGGCGACGCCGATCCGGGCGTCCCCGACGTCGAGCGCGAGCCGACGGCCGCGGCGCATGACCGGGCCGTCGTCTTCGCTGCTGTGATCGTTCGTGCTCACTTGGCCGTCTCGGCGACCAGGCGTTCGACCGCGTCCACGGCCTCGCCGATGGCGGCCGGGTT
Organism: Streptomyces sp. NPDC001868; assembly: GCF_040297125.1. Taxonomy (NCBI): domain Bacteria; kingdom Bacillati; phylum Actinomycetota; class Actinomycetes; order Kitasatosporales; family Streptomycetaceae; genus Streptomyces; species Streptomyces sp. NPDC001868. Next base: position 129,075 of record NZ_JBEOYO010000009.1, read on the forward strand.
CTGGCCACCGCCCTGGGCGACGTCCGGCTTGCCGCCACCGCCGCCGCCGAGGGTCTTGGCGGCCGTACGGACCAGGTCGCCGGCCTTCAGACCGCGCTCACGGGCGGCCTCGTTGGTGGCGATGACCGTCAGCGGCTTGCCGTTCACGGCGGTGAAGAGGGCGACCACGACGGCACGGCCGCCCTGGATGCGTCCGCGCACGTCGAGCACCAGCTTGCGGAGGTCGTCGGCGGTGGTGCCGTCCGGGACCTGACCGGTCACGACGGCAACGCCGGAGACGTCCTTGGCGGACTCGGCGAGACCGGCGGCGGCCTGCAGCACCTTCTCGGCGCGGAACTTCTCGATCTCCTTCTCGGCGTCCTTCAGCTTGCCGAGCATGGCCGAAACCTTCTCCGGAAGCTCCTCCGGCCGGCCCTTGATCAGCTCCTGGAGCTGGGCGACGACCGTGTGCTCACGGGCCAGGAAGTTGTAGGCGTCGACGCCGACCAGAGCCTCGATACGGCGCACTCCGGAGCCGATGGACGACTCACCGAGCAGCTTGACCAGGCCGAGCTGCGAGGTGTTGTGGACGTGCGTGCCGCCGCACAGCTCCTTGGAGAAGTCGCCGATGGTGACCACGCGGACGCGCTCGCCGTACTTCTCGCCGAACTCGGCGATGGCGCCCTGCTTCTTGGCCTCGTCGAGGCTCAGGATCTCGGCGTGCACGTCCAGGTCGCGGGCGAGCACCTCGTTGATCTTCTGCTCCACGTCGGTCATCACGGCCGTCGGAACGGCGGACGGGGAGCCGAAGTCGAAGCGGAAACGGCCGGGCTGGTTCTCGGAACCGGCCTGGGCGGCCGTCGGGCCGAGGGCGTCCCGCAGGGCCTGGTGGGTCAGGTGGGTGGCCGAGTGGGCGCGGGCGATGGCGGTGCGGCGGCGGCCGTCGATGGAGGCCTGGGCCTTGGCGCCGACGGTCACCTCGCCGACCTGGACGACGCCCTTGTGGACGTACACGCCCGGGACCGGCTTCTGGCAGTCACGGATCTCGATGACGGCACCGGAGTCGACCTTGATCCGGCCGGTGTCACCGATCTGGCCACCGCCCTCGGCGTAGAACGGGGTGCGGTCGAGGACGATCTCGACCTCGTCGCCCTCGGTGGCGGCGGGCGAGGACAGACCGTCGACGAGGATGCCGACGACCGTGGACTCGCCCTCGGTGTCCGAGTAGCCGATGAACTCGGTCTCCCCGGCGGAGTCGGCGATCTCACGGTAGGCACCGAGGTCGGCGTGGCCGGTCTTCTTGGAGCGGGCGTCGGCCTTCGCGCGGTCCCGCTGCTCCTTCATCAGACGGCGGAAGCCGTCCTCGTCCACGGAGAGGCCCTGTTCGGCGGCCATCTCCAGGGTGAGGTCGATCGGGAAGCCCCAGGTGTCGTGCAGCAGGAAGGCCTTGTCACCGGCGAGGACCTGGCCACCGGAGGCCTTGGTCTCCGTCACGGCGGTGTCGAGGATGTTGGTGCCGGCCTTCAGCGTCTTGAGGAAGGCGTTCTCCTCGGCGAGGGCGACCTTCTCGATGCGCTCGCGGTCGGTGATCAGCTCGGGGTACTGCTGGCCCATCATGCCGATGACGACGTCGATGAGGTCCTGGACGACGGGGCCGGTGGCACCGAGGAGCCGCATGTTACGGATGGCGCGGCGCATGATGCGGCGCAGGACGTAGCCACGGCCCTCGTTGCCGGGCGTGACGCCGTCGCCGATGAGCATCACGGCGGTGCGGATGTGGTCGGTGACCACGCGCAGGGAGACGTCGGACTCGTGGGCGTCGCCGTAGCGGACACCGGTCAGCTCGGTGGCCTTGTCGATGACGGCCATGGAGGTGTCGATCTCGTACATGTTCTGCACGCCCTGCAGAATCATGGCGAGGCGCTCCATGCCGAGGCCCGTGTCGATGTTCTTGCTGGGCAGCTCGCCGAGGATCTCGAAGTCCTCCTTGGAGGTGCCCTCGCCGCGCTCGTACTGCATGAAGACCAGGTTCCAGATCTCCACGTACCGCTCGTCGTTGACGGCCGGGCCGCCCTCGACGCCGAACTCCGGGCCGCGGTCGTAGTTGATCTCGGAACACGGGCCGCAGGGGCCGGGAACGCCCATGGACCAGTAGTTGTCCTTCATGCCGAGGCGCTGGATGCGCTCCTTGGGCACGCCGATCTGCTCGTGCCAGATGCGCTCGGCCTCGTCGTCGTCCTTGTAGACGGTGATCCAGAGCTTCTCCGGCTCCAGGCCGTAACCACCCTTGTCCTGGGGGCTGGTGAGCAGCTCCCAGGCGTGCTTGATGGCGCCTTCCTTGAAGTAGTCGCCGAAGGAGAAGTTGCCGCACATCTGGAAGAACGTGCCGTGCCGGGTGGTCTTGCCGACCTCTTCGATGTCCGGCGTACGGACGCACTTCTGCACGCTGGTGGCGCGGGCGAAGGGCGGCTTGACCTCACCGAGGAAGTACGGCTTGAAAGGAACCATGCCGGCGTTGACCAGGAGCAGAGTCGGGTCGTCCGCGATGAGCGACGCCGAAGGGACAACGGTGTGACCGCGCTCCTCGAAGAAGCTCAACCAGCGGCGACGAATCTCGGCCGACTCCATCAGTGGTCCTCATTCCGGTTGTACGGGTACGTCGAGCTGTCGACGTACCTCGGATTCCTGCTGTACTTCGGGGGGTTGCTGTTCTCGATCGCGACGACGTGCCGGGGGGCCGGAAGTTCCGGATACCGGTCCGGGTCGGCCTCGATGCCGAGGGCCTCGCCGAGTTCGGCCTCGCGCTGGGCCATGTTGTCGCGGACGTCGAGCGCGAAGCCGACCGCCCGGTCCTTGAGCTTGTGGCCCGCCTCGACCGCCTTGTTCGCCGCCTGGGTGGCGAGGTGTTCGGGGGTGAGCTGCTTGAGCTTGCGGTTGACCTTGGTGGTGGCCCACACTCCGGCGGCGACCCCTGTGGTGAACCAGAACGTTCGACGGAACATCGCTCGGTCAGTCCTTCTTTCCACGGGAGTTGCGCCTGCTCCAGCGTGCGCCCGGCACGGTGCGCCCGACGATCACGGTACGGCGCCGCTCGTCGGCGGGCTCGCCCTCGCGGCGGCCGCCCATGGCCCGGCGTACGCCGTAGCCGAAGGCGGCGACCTTGACGAGGGGACCGCCGAAGGTGGACGCGACGGTCGTGGAGAGCGCCGAGGCGTTCGACGTGACCTCCTGGACGTCGGACGCGATGGCGTCGACCCGCTCGATCTGGGTCTGCGCGGAGCGGACGGCGGTGGACGCGTCGGCGAGGAGGGGGACGGCCTGGTCGGTCACGTCCGCGACGAGCTTGGTGGTCGCCTTGAGCGTCTGGGCCAGCCTCGCCAGCGCGACGGCGAGGAAGGAGACCAGGATCGCCCAGAAGACGGCCACCAGGATCCCGGCCACCTCTCCACCGGACACTGTGTGCACCCGCTCCCTGGAACATGCCTGAACGTCGAAAAGTCGTGTCCCGAGCCTATCGCGCCGACGCGATCGCTCTGTACCGCATTAACGCCTACCGCGATGCCTGCCGCGTGGCCTCCGGGTGCGGCCTGCCGCAGTACGGCGAGAGCCCGCCGTCCCGCCCGCCGGCGAGGGCGGGGGGACGACGGGCTGACGCTCGGTGCGTATGTACTACGACCGCCGGGAACCCTGGGAAGGGATCAACGGGCGTAGTACTCGACGACGAGCTGCTCGTCGCAGATGACCGGGATTTCCTTGCGGTTCGGCTCGCGGTCCAGGCGGAACGCCAGGGCCTTGAGGTTCACCTGCAGGTAGCGCGGGGTCTCACCGTCCGCGGCGAAGCCACCCTCGCGGGCAACCTCGAACAGCGGCTTCTGACGGCTGCGCTCGCGGACCATGACGACGTCGTCCGGCTTGACGCGGAAGGACGGCTTGTCGACCTTGCCGCCGTTGACCTCGATGTGGCCGTGGACGACCATCTGGCGGGCCTGGTAGATCGTGCGGGCGATGCCCGAACGCAGGACCAGCGCGTCGAGACGACGCTCCAGCTCGATGATCAGGGCCTCACCGGTCTTGCCCTGGACCTTGGAGGCACGCTCGTAGGCGCGGACGAGCTGGCGCTCGGACACGTCGTACTGCGCGCGCAGACGCTGCTTCTCCAGCAGACGGACCTTGTAGTCCGAGTTCTGCTTGCGGCCGCGGCCGTGCTCGCCCGGCGGGTAGGGGCGGGCCTCGAAGTACTTGACGGCCTTCGGGGTCAGCGCGATGCCGAGGGCACGCGACTTCTTGACCTTGGGGCGGGACTGGTTCGCCACTTCTTTTCCTTTTCCTTATCGGCTGCCTCAGGGTTACGGGAGGTCGCATCCGCAGCCGGGGATTCCCGTCTCGTCCGCGAGGGACTTGCCGGGCAGCCGTTCCCCTAGTTCTGGGCACATACGTGCAGCACACGAACGGCCCACCGACCGGTCCCGGAACTCCGGGTGGTGGTGGGCGGCCCGCGACACCTACGACGGTGCGCGACGCTCCTGGATCAGAAGATCCGGCTGGATGTCCCGCCTGAGGCGCCGACCGGAGCCGGACACGGGACGCAGCACTGTGGAGGAGTCTACAGGGGGTTCAGGACTGCTTCCGACCGAGGTTCTTCCTGGTCCACTCCACCGCGTCGGCGTACCGGGCCTCGGCGCCGTGCCGGGTCGGGGTGTAGTACTCCCGTCCCTTGATCTCGTCCGGCGCGTACTGCTGGGCGGCGATCCCCTCGGGCAGGTCGTGCGGGTACACATATCCCTGGGCGTGCCCGAGCTTGGCCGCGCCCTTGTAGTGCCCGTCGCGAAGGTGTGCCGGCACGGGTCCGGCCAGGCCTTTCCGTACGTCCTCCATGGCGGCGCCGATGGCTGTCGTCGCCGCGTTCGACTTGGGGGCCAGGGCGAGGGCGATCGTGGCGTGGCTGAGGGTGAGCGCGGCCTCGGGGAAGCCGATCATGGCGACGGCCTGGGCGGCGGCGACGGCTATCGGCAGCGCGTTCGGATCGGCGAGGCCGATGTCCTCGCTGGCGGAGATCATCAGCCGGCGGGCGATGAACCGGGGGTCCTCACCGGCCTCGATCATCCGGGCCAGATAGTGCAGCGCGGCGTCCACGTCCGAACCCCGGATGGACTTGATGAGGGCGCTTGCCACGTCGTAGTGCTGGTCGCCGTCGCGGTCGTACTTGACGGCGGCGCGGTCGACGGTCTCTTCGAGGGTCTGGAGACCGATCTCGTCCTCCCCCTTGTCCAGGGCGGCACCGGCGGCGGCCTCCAGCGCGGTGAGGGCCCGGCGGGCGTCGCCGCCCGCGATCCTCAGCAGATGCGCCTCGGTGTCCTCGGGGAGGGTGACGGCGCTCTTGAGGCCGCGCTCGTCGCTCAGCGCGCGCTTCAGCAAGCCGCGCAGATCGTCGTCGGTGAGGGGTTCGAGGGTGAGGAGGAGGGAGCGGGACAGCAGGGGGGAGATCACCGAGAAGTACGGGTTCTCCGTGGTCGCCGCGATCAGGGTGACCCAGCGGTTCTCGACGGCCGGGAGCAGGGAGTCCTGCTGGGCCTTGCTGAAGCGGTGGATCTCGTCGAGGAAGAGGACGGTCTCCTTGCCGAAGCCGCCGGTGGCACGGCGGGCGCCCTCGATGACCGCGCGGACCTCCTTGACGCCGGCGGTGATCGCGGAGAGCTCCACGAAACGCTTGTTGGTGGCCTTGGAGACGACGTACGCCAAGGTCGTCTTTCCGGTGCCGGGCGGGCCCCAGAGGATCACCGAGGAGGGGCCCGCCGGTCCGCCGCCGGACTCTCCGACCAGTCTGCGCAGGGGCGAGCCCGGCTTCAGCAGATGCTGCTGGCCCACGACCTCGTCGAGGGTGCGCGGACGCATCCGTACGGCCAGGGGGCTCGCGGTCGGGTCCTTCTCCTGGCGTTCTTCTGCGGCGGCGGTGAACAGATCGGGCTCCACACCGAAAACCCTATGTCACCGCACTGACAATCCGGTCGGGGCCGTCAGCGGGCCCCCGGACGGTCAGCTGGTCCAGAAGTCCCACCAGCGGGTGAGGATCAGCATGCCGATGACGCCGATGTGCATCACGGGCAGGACCCAGGTGAACTCGCCGAAGAAGTTCTTCAGCCAGCCGGGCGCGGGCAGGAAGCCGTTGCGGATGTTGGAGGACGTCACGTACCAGAACATCAGGATCGTGGCGACCCAGGCCAGGCAGCACCACAGGCAGAGCGAGTTGATGTTGTAGAGCGACTGGTACTGCAGCCAGGTCACGAAGCCGACGCCGAAGACGGTGCCCGCGTTGAAGGTGAGCCAGTACCAGCGCGGGTAGGTCGCCCGCGCGAGCAGGCTGATGCCGACGCAGATGACGATGCCGTACGCGACCAGGCCGAGCATCGGGTTGGGGAAACCGAAGACGGAGGCCTGGTCGCTCTTCATGATGTTGCCGCAGGAGACGACCGGGTTGAGGCTGCAGCCGGGCGTGAAGTTCGGGTCCTCCAGCAGTTTGAACTTGTCGAGCGTGATGACCCAGGACGCGAGCAGTCCGGCCGCGCCGGTGATCAGGAGCAGGATCGCGAAGGCGCGGCTGCCGCCCACCGTGCCGGGGGCCGCGGTGTGTTCCCGCTCGGCGGCGGAGACGTCCCTGACTGTCGTCTTGCTCATCACGTCGATTCCGTAGCGTCGAAGGGGCCGCTGGGGCACGGCCATTGTGCCGTACACCCTCGCGTATCCACCGTTCACTACGCATAAGTTCCTCGCCCCCGCCGCCCCTACCCGTCCCATCCCTGGGGGCTCCGCCCCCAGACCCCCGCTTTCGGCCTGAACGGCCTCGTCCTCAAACGCCGGACGGGCTGAAAGATCACGCCCCGGCGGCACGGTTCAGCCCCGACGCGCACGGTTCAGCCCCTCCGGCGTTTGAGGAGCGGGGTTCGGGGCGGAGCCCCGGGGATGGGACGGGTAGGGGCGGCGGGGGCGAGGAAACCCCGGTCAGCCCAGGCGTGCTTCCAGTTCCGCCACGATCTCGTTCACCCCGATCGCCACCTGCTCACCGGACTCCATGTCCTTCAACTGGACCACGCCCTCGGCGATGTCGCGCTCCCCCAGGACGAGGGCGTAGCGCGCACCGGACCGATTGGCCGCCTTCATCGCGGCCTTCAGCCCCTTCCCTCCGTACGAGAAGTCGGCCGCGATCCCCACCTTGCGCAACTCGGTGACCTTGGCGAACAGAACGCGGCGGGCCTCGTCGCCGAGCGGGACGGCGAACACGCTGGTGGCGGCGGGCAGTTCGAGCTCGACACCCTCCGCCTCCAGGGCCAGGACGGTGCGGTCGACACCAAGGGCCCAGCCCACCGACGGCAGCGCGGGGCCGCCGATCATCTCGGAGAGACCGTCGTAACGGCCGCCGCCGCCCACCGCGGACTGCGAGCCGAGACCGTCGTGGACGAACTCGAAGGTCGTACGGGTGTAGTAGTCCAGGCCGCGCACGAGCTTGAGGTCGTCCTCGAAGGCCACGCCCGCCGCCGTGATCAGCTCGCGCACCTCCTCGTGGTACGCCTTGCAGGCGTCGCAGAGGTAGTCGCGCAGCAACGGGGCGTCACCCAGCTGCTTCTGCACCGCCTCGCGCTTGTCGTCGAGGACCCGCAACGGGTTGATCTCCGCGCGGCGGAGCGTGTCCTCGTCCAGGTCGAGGCCGCGCAGGAACTCCTGCAGGGCGGCCCGGTAGACGGGACGGCACTCCTTGTCGCCGAGGCTGTTGAGCAGGATGCGGAAGTTCCTGAGGCCCAGCGAGCGGTACGCCTGGTCGGCCAGGATGATCAACTCGGCGTCCAGCGCCGGGTCCTCGGCACCGATGGCCTCGGCGCCGACCTGGGAGAAGTGGCGGTAGCGGCCCTTCTGGGGGCGCTCGTAGCGGTAGTACGAGCCGGAGTACCAGAGCTTGACCGGGAGGTTGCCCGCCTTGTGCAGGTTGCCCTCCAGGGCGGCGCGCAGGACGGAGGCGGTGCCCTCGGGGCGCAGGGCGAGCCTGTCGCCGCCCTTGGTCTCGAAGGCGTACATCTCCTTGGTCACGATGTCGGTGGACTCACCGACCCCGCGCGCGAACAGTTCGACGCTCTCGAAGCCAGGTGTCTCGATGTAGCCGTAGCCGGAGTCGCGCAGCGGCGCGGCGATGGCCTCGCGGACGGCCAGGTACTTGGCGCTGTCCGGGGGCAGCAGGTCGTACGTGCCCTTGGGGGCCTGAAAGGTGCTCACGGAAGGTCTCTCGTCACATTCCTCGTCGGGGAGGGGTCGTCGGACCCGCTCCCTGGCCGCCGGCGGCCACCTGCCGCAGATACGGATTGGTGGCGCGCTCCTGGCCGATGGTCGTCTGGGGGCCGTGGCCGGACAGCACCACGGTCGAGTCGTCGAGCGGCAGGCACACGCGGGCCAGCGAGTCGAGCATCTCGGCCATGTCACCGCCGGGCAGGTCGGTGCGTCCGATGGAGCCGGCGAAGAGCAGATCCCCGGAGAAGAACACGGAGGGGATCTCCGTGTTCTCGGGCATCCGGAAGGTCACCGACCCCTTGGTATGGCCGGGCGCGTGCGCGACGGACAGCTCCAGACCGGCCAGCTCCAGCTTGGCGCCGTCGGTCAGCTCCTTAACGTCGTCCGGCTCCCCCACGGTCAGCTCGCCCATGAGCGGCATACCGATGGAACGGCCGAGCGCCTTCTCGGGGTCGCTCATCATGTACCGGTCCTCGGGGTGGATCCACGCCGGTACGTCGTGCGCGCCGCACACCGGGACGACCGAGGCCACATGGTCGAGGTGGCCGTGGGTGAGGACGACGGCGACGGGCTTGAGCCGATGCTTCTTCAGCGTCTCCTCGACTCCCTGGGTGGCCTGGTGGCCCGGGTCGATGATCACGCACTCCTCACCGGCGGCGGGGGCGACCAGGTAACAGTTGGTCCCCCAGGCCCCGGCGGGGAACCCGGCAATGAGCACGATCGTCCTTCTTGTGTCGTACGAGGGTGGTGGGTTGCTGTGGATCAGAGCCTACCGGCGCTGCCGTTTCCTCAGCGAACCCATATACGGTACGGGTCACACGCAATCAGTCGACTCAACGGACGCGCGACGCACCCGTCGACGTACGAGACGCATGAGGAGAGAACCCCGTGGTCAGCCAGGATCAGCGGCGGCGTCAGCTCGCCCGGGAGAAGTTCTTGCGGCAGCAGCAGCGGCGTACGTCCGCGCGGCGCAAGGCCCATGTCCGCAACGCCGTGATCGCCTCGGTGCTCGGCGTGATCCTGGTGGGCAGTGTGGCGCTGTACACCACGGACGTCCTCAAGGGCGACGACAAGAAGGACAACGCGGGCGCGGAGGTGACCCCGAGCGCCTCGGCCAGCCCCAGCAAGGCGCCGGATCCGTGCGAGAAGGCGGCCGCGGGCAAGGTGAAGAAGCTCACCTACAAGAAGGAACCCGCGATCACCATCGACAAGACCGCGAAGTACACGATGGATCTGCAGACGACCTGCGGTTCCATCCCCATAACGATGGACGCGGCGAAGGCCCCGCACACGGTCAACTCGTTCGACTTCCTGGTGAACAAGGGCTACTTGGATCACACCAAGTGCCACCGGCTCACCACGCAGGGCATCTACGTGCTGCAGTGCGGTGACCCGCAGGGCACCGGCATGGGCGGTCCCGGCTACACGATCCCGGACGAGAACCTGAAGGACTCGCGTCTGAAGGGCGATGTGTACCCGGCGGGCACGGTCGCGATGGCGAACCAGTTCAACGCGCAGACGGGCGAGGGCAAGAACAGCGGCGGAAGCCAGTTCTTCCTCGTCTTCCAGGACAGCCCGCTGCCGGCCAACTACACACCGTTCGGCACGATCTCCGAGGCCGGTATGAAGGTTCTGACGAAGATCGCCAAGGCCGGCGAGAACACGGGCATGGGTGATGGGACGCCCAATGCGACCGTTGTGATCAACAAGGCGACGGTCAAGAAGTCCTGACTGCCAACAGTGAAATTTCGGTCGCGCGGGATGCGGACAGGCAACCCGCCGGTCGCCTATGTTGGCCGTGACGAAACTGTGGACGATGCCCGGGGGCACTGAGGCCCCTTGCAGGCATCATGTGGAGGAGGCGCTGTGAGCAGCGACCCGTGGGGCCGCGTCGACGAGACGGGGACCGTGTACGTGCGTACGGCCGACGGCGAGCAGGTCGTCGGTTCCTGGCAGGCCGGCTCCCCTGAGGAAGCGCTGGCCTACTTCGAGCGCAAGTACGAGGGCTTGGTCGTCGAAATCGGCCTCCTCGAGAAGCGGGTGAAGACCACCGACCTGTCGGCGAAGGACGCTCAGGTCGCGATCGACCACATTCGCGAGCAGGTGGACGCGCATCACGCGGTCGGTGACCTGGACGCGCTGAAGGTGCGGCTGGACAAGCTCGTCGAGACGGTCGAGGCGCGCCGCGAGGAGCGCAAGCAGCAGCGGGCGAAGCAGTCCGACGAGGCCCGGCACGCCAAGGAGGCGCTGGTCACCGAGGCGGAGGAGCTGGCCCAGTCCGACCAGTGGCGGTCCGCCGGTGAGCGGCTGCGGGCGCTGGTGGACACCTGGAAGGGTCTGCCGCGGCTGGACCGCAAGTCCGACGACGAGCTCTGGCACCGCTTCTCGCACGCCCGCTCGGCGTTCTCCAAGCGTCGCAAGGCCCACTTCGCGCAGCTCGACGCGCAGCGCGAGGACGCCCGCAAGACCAAGGAGAAGCTGGTCGCGGAGGCCGAGTCGCTGTCGAACTCCACCGACTGGGGGCCCACGGCGGCGCGCTACCGCGAGCTGATGGCCGATTGGAAGGCCGCGGGACGCGCCCAGCGTGAGCACGAGGACGACCTGTGGAACCGCTTCCGCGGTGCCCAGGACGTCTTCTTCGCCGCCCGCAGCTCGGTGTTCGCCGAGCGTGACGCGGAGCAGACGGAGAACCTCAAGCTCAAGGAGGAACTGGCCGGGGAGGCGGAGAAGATCCTGCCGGTCACGGATCTGAAGACGGCCCGTGCCGCCTTCCGCTCGGTCAACGAGCGGTGGGAGGCCATCGGCCATGTGCCGCGTGACGCCCGCCCGAAGGTCGAGGGCCGGATGCACGCGGTGGAGCGGGCGATCCAGGAGGCCGAGGAGGCCGAGTGGCGCCGTACCAACCCGGAGGCCCGTGCCCGCGCGGCCGGTCTCACGGGCCAGCTCCAGGCCGCCGTGGACAAGCTGACGAGCCAGATCGAGGCGGCCCGCGCCCAGGGCAACAACGCCAAGGCGGACAAGCTCCAGCGTGAGCTGGACGGCCGCCAGGCCCTGCTGGACCAGGCGCTGAAGGGTCTGCAGGAGTTCGGCGGCTGACGCCGACAGCACACGAGTGAGGGGCTCCCGTACGAACCGTACGGGAGCCCCTCACTCGTGTGTCGTGTCGTGCCGGGTCTACGGCTGTCGTGCCTAAGGCCTGCGCGCCGACGTCACCCGGTACACGTCGTAGACGCCCTCCACGCCGCGTACGGCCTTCAGGACGTGGCCCAGGTGCTTCGGGTCGCCCATCTCGAAGGTGAAGCGGGAGGTGGCCACACGGTCGCGGGAGGTCTGGACGGCGGCCGAGAGGATGTTGACGTGCTGGTCCGAGAGGACCCGGGTGACGTCCGACAGCAGTCGGCTGCGGTCCAGGGCCTCGACCTGTATGGCGACGAGGAAGACCGAGGACTGGGTGGGCGCCCATTCGACGTCGAGGATGCGCTCGGGCTCACGGGAGAGCGACTCGACGTTGACGCAGTCGCTGCGGTGAACCGATACGCCACTGCCCCGGGTCACGAAGCCGATGATGGGGTCGCCGGGGACGGGCGTACAACAGCGGGCGAGCTTGACCCAGACGTCGTCGACGCCCTTGACCACGACACCGGGGTCGTTGCTGCCGCGCCGCTTGCGGCTGCGGCCCCGGGTGGGCGGTACGGACTCGTCGATCTCCTCGGTGGCCGCCTCCTCGCCGCCGAGGGCCTGGACGAGCTTCTGCACCACGCTCTGCGCGGAGACATGGCCTTCGCCTATGGCCGCGTAGAGCGCGGAGATGTCCGGGTAGCGCATCTCGTGGGCGAGGGTGACGAGCGAGTCGCCGGTGAGGATGCGCTGGATCGGCAGGTTCTGCTTGCGCATCGCGCGGACGATGGCGTCCTTGCCCTGCTCGATGGCCTCGTCGCGGCGCTCCTTGGAGAACCAGGCGCGGATCTTGTTGCGGGCCCGGGGGGACTTCACGAAGCCGAGCCAGTCGCGGGAGGGGCCCGCCCCGGCCGCCTTCGAGGTGAAGACCTCCACCAGGTCGCCGTTGTCGAGGGTGGATTCGAGGGGGACCAAGCGGCCGTTGACCCGGGCGCCTATGGTGCGGTGGCCGACCTCGGTGTGGACCGCGTAGGCGAAGTCGACGGGGGTCGCGCTGGCCGGCAGCGCTATCACGTCGCCCTTCGGCGTGAAGACGAAGACCTCGTTGCGGGACAGGTCGAAGCGCAGGGACTCCAGGAACTCGCCGGGGTCCTCGGTCTCCTTCTGCCAGTCGAGGAGCTGACGCAGCCACGCCATGTCGTTGAGGTGGTCGTCCTTGCCGGTGGTCCTCGGCTGGTCCGAGCGGACCTTGGAGGCGCCGGCGACGGCCTCCTGCTTGTACTTCCAGTGCGCGGCGATGCCGTACTCGGCGCGGCGGTGCATGTCGAACGTACGGATCTGGAGCTCGACGGGCTTGCCGTTGGGTCCGATGACCGTCGTGTGCAGCGACTGGTACATGTTGAACTTGGGCATCGCGATGTAGTCCTTGAACCGCCCCGGAACCGGGTTCCAGCGGGCGTGGACGGTGCCCAGGGCCGCGTAGCAGTCGCGGACGGTGTCCACCAGGACACGGATGCCGACCAGGTCGTAGATCTCCGCGAAGTCACGGCCGCGGACGATCATCTTCTGGTAGACGCTGTAGTAGTGCTTCGGGCGGCCGGTGACGGTGGCCTTGATGCGGGCGGCCCGCAGGTCCTGCTGGACCTCGTCGGTCACTATGGCCAGATACTCGTCACGCTTCGGTGCCCGCTCGGCCACCAGCCGGACGATCTCGTCGTACATCTTGGGGTAGAGGATCGCGAAGGCGAGGTCCTCCAGCTCCCACTTGATGGTGTTCATGCCCAGGCGGTGGGCGAGCGGCGCGTAGATCTCCAGGGTCTCGCGCGCCTTCTTCTCCTGCTTCTCGCGCTTGAGGTAGCGCATGGTGCGCATGTTGTGCAGGCGGTCGGCGAGCTTGATGACCAGGACGCGAGGGTCCTTTGCCATGGCGACGACCATCTTGCGCACGGTCTCGGCCTGGGCCGCCTCGCCGAACTTGACCTTGTCGAGCTTGGTGACGCCGTCGACGAGGAGGGCGACGGAGTCGCCGAAGTCGCGGCGGAGCTGGTCGAGGCCGTACTCGGTGTCCTCGACCGTGTCGTGCAGCAGCCCGGCCATCAGGGTGGCCGGATCCATGCCCAGCTCGGCGAGGATGGTGGTGACGGCGAGCGGGTGCGTGATGTACGGGTCGCCGCTCTTGCGCTTCTGGCCCCGGTGCCAGCGCTCGGCGACCTGGTAGGCCTTCTCGATCTGGCGGAGCGTCGACGTCTCGATCTTCGGGTCGTTGCTGCGCACGATCCGCAGCAGCGGCTCCAGGACCGGGTTGTACGGGTTGGAGCGCTGCACACCGAGGCGGGCGAGCCGGGCGCGTACGCGGTTGGAGGAGCCGGAGCGCGCGGGCTGGCCCGTGGTGGCGGGGCGGGGCGGGGGCGCCGGAGCGGGCGCGGGCGCGGGGCTCTCGGGCGCGGCCGGCTTGGGGCGTGATGGCTCGGCGGCCTTCTCGGCGGGAGCGGACTGGGCGTGCTCGACCGAGCCCGGCGCGGAGGTCGCGGAGTCGGCGGGGTTCGCCTTCGTCGCGTTCTGCGCGGGCGTGGCCGCGGGGCCCGAGGCGGGCTCGGGCTTGGCGGCGGTCAGGTGCTGGGCCTCGTCTGCCAAGAGGGCTCCTCGTGCGCGATCCGGGTCCCCGGTCAGGCTCCGGAGGACCCATGGTAGCGATCCCGCGCCCCGGGATCGCCTTCAGGCCACTGTGAGGGCGGTCTACCTGTGAAACACGAGGGGTGCGCGGCGGATTCCGGGGGCCGCGTAGACGGGGTTGCGGTGGTCTGTTCCGTGCGGGTTGTGTGGGGTTGCTCGCGCGGTTCCCCGCGCCCCTTTGGCGCGCGCCCTGCGGGGCGTGCGATACGGAGCGCGCGATACGCGATACGGACCGCGGGAAATGCGGTGCGCAAGGCGGCGCTCAACGCGGCGGGCGCCCCGGGAAAGGATTCCGGGGCGCCCGCCGTGTGCTCGCGTGCTGTGTCAGACGGTGATCAGGGCCTCCAGCGGGGCCCCGGCCAGCGCGGTCTGCAGGCGCTGTCGGCCCGGGAGGAAGGACAGCTCCATCAGGACCGCGACGCCGGCGACCTCGGCGCCCGCGCGGCGGATCAGCTGGAGCGAGGCCTCCGCGGTACCGCCGGTGGCGAGGACGTCGTCGATGACCATGACGCGGTCGCCCGCGGCCAGGTCCTCGGCGTGCACCTCGATCTCGGCGGAGCCGTACTCCAGGTCGTACGCCTGGCTGAGCGTGGCTCCGGGGAGCTTGCCCGCCTTGCGTACGGGGATGAAGCCGACGCCCGCGCGGACGGCGGCCGGGGCGCCCAGGATGAAGCCCCGGGCCTCCAGGCCGACGATCTTCGTGGCGCCGTGCCGCACGGTCAGCTCCGCCAGCGCGTCCGTCAGCGCGGTGAACGCCGCCGGGTCGGCCAGCAGCGGGGTGATGTCCTTGAACAGCACCCCCGGCTCCGGGTAGTCCGCGACATCACGGATGCGGCTGAGCAGCAGTTCCTTGATGTCGGTCATCGACGCTTACCGCCCCGGCCGCGACTGCGGCTCCCGGACTGGGCGCGGGGGCCGACCACCGCGGGGGTGGCGTCCTCCGGCTCGTCGTCGTAGGGACCGTCGGCCGCCGGCTCCGGGTCCTGCTCGGCCTGGGCCCGCTTGGCGAGCACCCGCTTCTTGAGGGCCTTCAGCTGCGGCTCGCGCTCCTTGAGGTCGGCGACGAGCGGCGTGGCGATGAAGATCGACGAGTACGCGCCGGCCGCGAGGCCGACGAACAGCGACAGCGAGATGTCGTTGAGCATGCCCGCGCCGAGGACACCGCCACCGATGAACAGCAGACCGGCGACCGGCAGCAGCGCGACCACCGTGGTGTTGATCGACCGCACCAGGGTGCTGTTGATCGAACGGTTGGCGATCTCCGCGTACGTCCAGCGGGTCTGCTTGGTGATGTCCTTCGTCTGCTCCTTGAGGCTGTCGAAGACGACGACCGTGTCGTAGAGCGAGTAACCGAGGATCGTGAGCAGACCGATCACCGTACCCGGCGTCACCTCGAAGCCGACGAGGGCGTAGATGCCGATGGTGATGGTGATGTCGTGGATCAGGGCGACGAACGCGGCGATGGCCATGCGCAGCTCGAACGCGATCGCCAGATAGATCACCACGAGGACCAGGAAGATCGCGAGGCCCTGCCAGGCCTTGTTGGCGACCTGCTCACCCCAACTGGGGCCGACCAGGTCGGCGTTGATCGTCTCCGCGTCGACCTTGAGGTCCTTGGCGAGTTCCCGCTGGATCTCGTCGGACTTCGCCGTGTCCACACCGGCGATCTGGATGCGCAGGGTGTCGTTGCCGAGCTTCTGGACGATCGCGTCGTGGCCGGAGGCCTCCTCCGCGTACGTCTCGGCCTGGGTGACCGAGACGCTCGTCTTCTCCGTGGTGAAGACGGCACCGCCCTGGAACTCGATGCCCATGGTCAGACCGCGGACCGCCAGGCCGACGATGGCCGTGATGGTGATCAGGATCGAGACGCCGTACCAGATCTTGCGGTTGCCGACGAAGTCGTAGCCGACCTCGCCGCGGTGGAGTCGGGCTCCGAGGTCACCGAGCTTCGACATCTCAGGCCTCCTTCGGGTCGGCGGGGACGACGGGACGGCGGGTGCGGCGCAGCGGCGGCCGGGCACCCAGTCGCTTCGGGTCGAGACCGGACCAGCTGTGGCCGTTCCCGAAGAACTTCGTGCGGGCCAGCAGCGTCAGCAGCGGCTTGGTGAAGAGGAAGACCACCACCACGTCGAGCACGGTCGTCAGACCGAGCGTGAACGCGAAGCCCTGGACCTTGCCGACGGTGACGACGAAGAGCACCGCGGCGGAGAGGAACGACACGAAGTCGGAGACCAGGATGGTGCGCCGGGCACGCGGCCAGGCCCGCTCGACGGCGGGGCGCAGCGTGCGGCCTTCGCGGATCTCGTCCCGGACGCGTTCGAAGTACACGATGAACGAGTCCGCCGTGATACCGATCGCGACGATCGCACCGCAGACGGCCGGGAGGTTCAGCGCGAAGCCGATCGTCGGACCGAGCAGCGCCATGATCACGTAGGTCAGGGCCGCCGAGACGAGCAGTGAGGCGATGGCGATCAGCGACAGGCCGCGGTAGTAGACGATCAGGTAGATCATGACCAGGGCCAGACCGATCGCACCGGCGATCAGGCCGGCCTGCAGCTGGTCGGTGCCGAGCGCGGGGCTGACGGTGGTGACGCTCGACTCCTTGAAGGTCAGCGGGAGCGCGCCGTACGACAGCATGTTGGCGAGGTTCTGGGCCTCCTCCTGCGTGAAGCTGCCGGAGATCTCGGCCTTGCCGCCGGTGACCGCCGCCTGCACGTAGGGGTGGGAGACGACCTCGTCGTCGAGGACGATCGCGAACTCGTTCTGCGGGGAGGTCTGGGTCGCCAGCTGGCCGGTGATGTCGGCGAACTTCTTCTCACCCTTGGAGTCGAAGTCCATGACGACCTGCCAGCCGGTGCCGCTCTGCGTGTCGAGCAGCGCCTGGGCCTTCTCGACCTCGGTGCCGTCGACCCCGACCGGGCCGAGCACGAACTTGCTCCAGCTGCCGTTGTCCTGGCCGCAGGCCACGACGACGTCGGTGGTCTTGCCCTTGCCGGCCTCGGCACGCTGCTTCGGGTCGTTGCAGTCGAGGGCGGCGAACTTGGCCTGGAGCGCCTGGGTCTCCGCGTCGACGCTCGGGCTCGCCGACGGCGAGGCCTTGTCGGAGGCCTTGGCGGACGCCGAGCCGCTGCCGGAGGGCGTGGGGTCGGCCTTCAGCGCGTCGGTGAGCGCACGGCCCTGGGACGTGGCGGAGGACGTCGGGTCGGCGGAGTCACCGGACTCGGGCGAGGTGGCCTCGTCCTTGTCCGTTCCCTTGCCGTCGGAGCTCGACGGGCTCGGCGAGCCGCTGCCACTGGCGCTGGTGCTCGGCGAGGCGCTCGGCGTCTGCGGCGTGCCGGCGCCTACCTGGCTCTGCAGAACCGGACGGAAGTACAGCTTCGCGGTGGTGCCGACCTGATCCCTGGCCTCTTCGGAATCCGTGCCCTTGGGAATGTTGACAATGATGTTCTCATTGCCCTGGGTCTGGACCTCCGCCTCGGACACGCCCAGACCGTTGACACGGCGGTTCATGATCTCGACCGCTGTGTCCATGTTGGTCTTGTTGATCGCGTTGGGCTGACCGGGCTCGTTGATCGCCGTCAACGTGATGCTCGTACCACCGGCGAGGTCGATGCCGAGACGCGGTGTGGTGTGTCCGGAGGCAAACATTCCCCCGGTGAGCGCCACAAGGGCGATCAGGATGAGGGCCAGCGCGCGCCCAGGCTTGCTCTGGGCGCTCGCGCTCCGGCCCTTCTTCGGTGCTGCCACCTTCTCGTACTCCCTCTCGGGCCGCCGTACGCGGGGTCAGCGCGGGGCGGCCATGACTGGTGTCGGGAATCCGGGCGAAAACGGCACGTACCCGGGGCGCGGGCGGTTCTCGCTCGCACTCCCGGGACGTGACTACTTCGCGTCGGACTCGCCGTCGGCCTTCTTCGGCTCTGCTTCGACGGTCTTGTCGTCGGCCTTGTCGGCGGCCTTCGCCTCGGCGGGCTCGTCGGCCGCGTCGTCGGACGCGTCCTTCTTGCCGAGGTCGATGGGCTTGTCGTCGGAAGCGGCGGAAGCGTCGTCGGAGGGCTCGTCGGTCTCGGTGAGGGAGGAGGCGTCGTCCGGGACGACGTCGGACTTCAGGTCGTGCTCGATGCCGTGGACGATGCGGTTGTACTCCTCGTCGCTGAGGACGGCACCGATGGAGTTCTTGGCGAACAGCAGCTCGACGCCCGGCCCGGCGTCGAGGAGGACGGTGTCCTCGCTGACCTCCTTGACGGTCGCGTACATGCCCCCGATCGTGCGGACGCCGGAACCGGGCTGCATCTGGTTCCGCATGTCGACGGCCTGCTGCTGCTTCTTCTTGGCCGATCGGGTCATCAGGATCATGGCCCCGATGAGCACGATGAACGGGAGGAGGGTCACGAGACTCACGGGTCGGAACTTCCTTCACACGACCGCGATGGCGAGCGGCCTGATGGTTGGGGGTATGTGTGCTGCCGACAAGGGCGGCATCGGCGGAGTCTAAGCGAGTCCACCGTGATGGAACAACGCACAGCATGTCACCGGGGTTCCATGCCGGGCGAGTACCGCGCCGTCACGAGACGGTCACGCCCCGAACAGGTCCTGTTGTCCGTTTCCGCCGGTCGTGCCGCGTGGCGGGGTGAGTCCGAGGTGGGCCCAGGCGGCGGGCGTCGCCACCCGGCCGCGGGGGGTCCGGGCGAGGAGTCCTTCGCGGACGAGGAAGGGCTCGGCGACCTCCTCGACGGTCTCGCGCTCCTCCCCCACGGCGACGGCGAGCGTGGACAGGCCGACCGGTCCGCCGCCGAAGAGCTTGAGCAGGGCTTCGAGGACACCCCGGTCGAGGCGGTCGAGGCCGCGGGCGTCCACCTCGTAGACCGCGAGGGCGGCGCCGGCGATGTCGCGGGTGATGAAGCCGTCGGCCTTGACCTGCGCGTAGTCCCGTACGCGGCGCAGCAGACGGTTGGCGATACGGGGCGTCCCGCGCGAGCGGCCCGCGATCTCGGCGGCTCCGTCCGTGTCGATCTCGACGTCGAGGAGGTGGGCCGAGCGGTGGATGACCCGCTCCAGCTCGGCGGGCTCGTAGAACTCCATGTGCGCGGTGAAGCCGAAGCGGTCGCGCAGCGGCGGCGGCAGCAGTCCCGCGCGGGTGGTGGCGCCGACCAGGGTGAAGGGCGGCAGTTCGAGGGGGATCGCGGTGGCGCCGGGGCCCTTGCCGACGATCACGTCGACGCGGAAGTCCTCCATCGCCATGTACAGCATCTCCTCGGCGGGCCGGGACATGCGGTGGATCTCGTCGAGGAAGAGGACCTCGCCCTCCTGGAGAGAGGAGAGGATCGCGGCGAGGTCGCCGGCGTGCTGGATGGCCGGGCCGGAGGTGATGCGGATCGGGGCGCCCATCTCGGCCGCGATGATCATCGAGAGGGTGGTCTTGCCGAGGCCCGGGGCGCCGGAGAGCAGGACGTGGTCGGCGGTGGCCCCCCGCGCGCGTGCGGCCCGCAGGACCAGGTCGAGTTGTTCGCGGACCTTCTCCTGGCCGATGAACTCGTCCAGGTCCTTGGGGCGCAGGGCGGCCTCGACGGCCTGGTCCTCACGGTCGGCGACAGAGCCCACCAGCCGGTCGGGGGCGGTGTCGTCGGTCGTGTCGTCCCAGTTCATTGCGTGTGCCTCGGGGTCGCGGTCGGATGGGCGGAGCTTCGCTACGTGGGTCAGCGGGTTCTGTTGAGGGTCTGGAGGGCGGCCTTCAGCAGCTGGCCCACCTGGGGCGTGCCCGCAGCGGCCTCGGCCTGGGGGGCGACGGCCGACACGGCCTCGTCGGCCTCGCGGGTGGCGTACCCGAGGCCGATCAGGGCGGCGTGCAGTTGATCGCGCCAGCCCTGGGTGACCGGGGCGCCGATCGCGGGGGCGCCGATCGGCTCGCCGAGGCGGTCCTTCAACTCCAGCAGCAGCTTCTGGGCGCCCTTCTTGCCGATGCCGGGGACGGCGATCAGCGCCTTCTCGTCGCCGGTGGCCACCGCGCGGCGCAGGGCGTCGGGGTTGTGCACGGCGAGCATCGCCTGCGCCAGGCGGGGGCCGACGCCGCTTGCCGTTTGCAGCAGTTCGAAGACCTGGCGCTCGTCGTCGTCCACGAATCCGTAGAGGGTGAGCGAGTCCTCGCGGACCACCAGGGACGTGGCCAGCTTGGTCTGCTGTCCCATGCGCAGCCCGGAGAGGGTGTTGGGTGTGCACTGGACCGCGATCCCGATCCCGCCCACCTCGACCACCGCGGAGTCGGGGGCGAGGGCGGCGACCGGGCCGGTGACGAAGGCGATCATGCCGTACGGCCTTTCGAAGCGTGCAGGGCGACGGCCTGCTGGAGGCGGTTCTGCGCGGGGGCCCGCCAGATGTGACAGATGGCGAGGGCGAGGGCGTCGGCGGCGTCCGCCGGCTTCGGGGGTGCGTCGAGCCGGAGAAGACGGGTGACCATGGCGCCGACCTGGGCCTTGTCGGCACGGCCGCTGCCGGTGACGGCGGCCTTGACCTCGCTGGGGGTGTGCAGGGCGACGGGGATGCCGCGGCGGGCGGCGCACAGCATCGCCACGGCGCTGGCCTGGGCGGTGCCCATGACCGTCCGGACGTTGTGCTGGCTGAACACCCGCTCCACGGCGACGAATTCGGGGCGGTGCTCGTCGAGCCACTGCTCGATGCCCTGCTCGATCGCGACGAGACGGTGCCCCAACTCCGCGTTCGCGGGCGTCCGGACGACTCCGACGCCGAGCATGGTGAGCGGCCGTCCGGCGACGCCTTCCACCACACCGACACCGCATCGGGTCAGCCCCGGGTCCACCCCCAGTACGCGCACCGCGCCCCTCCCATCGATCACCTGTTTGTGCAGGCTATCGGGTGCCGCTGACAACGGCCGCCAACGCAACGGCCCGAGAACGCGACGGGCCGACGGGGTGTGTCCCGTCGGCCCGTTGAAGCCCATCGGCGAAGGAGCCCGTCCGGCTCCGCCCGACTCGTGGAGTGCTACGCGTCGACCTTGGCCATCACGTCGTCGCTCACGTCGAAGTTGGCGAAGACGTTCTGGACGTCGTCGCTGTCCTCCAGGGCGTCGATCAGCTTGAAGATCTTCCGGGCGCCCTCCTCGTCCAGCTCGACCTGCATGGTCGGGACGAAGTTGGCCTCGGCGGAGTCGTAGTCGATCCCGGCCTCCTGGAGGGAGGTGCGGACCGCGACCAGGTCGGTGGCCTCGCTGAGCACCTCGAAGGACTCGCCCAGGTCGTTGACCTCCTCGGCGCCCGCGTCGAGCACGACCTCCAGGACGTCGTCCTCGGACAGCTCGCCCTTGGGGACGATCACGACGCCCTTGCGGTTGAAGAGGTACGAGACGGAGCCCGGGTCGGCCATCGAACCGCCGTTGCGGGTCATGGCGACGCGGACGTCGGAGGCGGCGCGGTTGCGGTTGTCGGTGAGGCACTCGATGAGCACCGCGACACCGTTCGGCCCGTAGCCCTCGTACATGATCGTCTCGTAGTCGGCGCCGCCGGCCTCGAGACCACCGCCGCGCTTGACCGCGGAGTCGATGTTCTTGTTCGGGACGGACTGCTTCTTCGCCTTCTGGATGGCGTCGTAGAGAGTCGGGTTGCCCTCGATGTCGACGCCGCCCATCCGGGCCGCGACCTCGATGTTCTTGATGAGCTTCGCGAAGAGCTTGCCGCGCTTGGCGTCGATCACGGCCTTCTTGTGCTTCGTCGTAGCCCATTTAGAGTGGCCGGACATCTGCCTGTCTCCTTCGCGTAACCCAACTCCGTACGAACCCGAGAGATCCTACAAGGACTCCGCCGCCCGGTTCGCGCGGACCATCTCGACGAACAGCGCGTGCAGTCGGTGGTCGCCGGTCAGCTCCGGGTGGAACGAGGTCGCGAGGGCGTTGCCCTGGCGTACGGCGACGATGTGGCCCTCGTGCTCGGCCAGTACCTCGGTCTCGGCGCCCACGGACTCGACCCAGGGGGCGCGGATGAAGACGCCCTCCACGGGATCGCCCTCGACGCCCTTCACCTCGACCGCCGCCTCGAAGGACTCGTTCTGGCGGCCGAAGGCGTTGCGGCGCACGATCATGTCGATGCCGCCGACGGTCTCCTGACCCGAACGCGGGTCGAGGATCTTGTCGGCGAGCATGATCAGGCCGGCGCAGGTGCCGTACACGGGCAGGCCGTCACGCACGCGCGCGCGGAGGGGTTCCATCACGCCGAAGAGGACGGCCAGCTTGGAGATGGTGGTGGACTCGCCGCCGGGGATGACCAGGCCGTCCACCTCGGCGAGTTCCTCGGGGCGCCGCACCGGCCTGGCCACGGCGTCGGCCGCGGCCAGGGCGACGAGGTGCTCCCGTACGTCGCCCTGGAGGGCCAGGACGCCTATGACGGGGGTGTCGCTCATGGGTGGTTACCAGCCCCGGTTCGCGTAGCGCTCGGCCTCGGGGAGGGTGTCGCAGTTGATGCCGACCATGGCCTCGCCCAGGTTGCGGGACGCGTCCGCGATGATCTTCGGGTCGTCGAAGAAGGTGGTGGCCTTCACGATGGCGGCGGCGCGCTTGGCCGGGTCGCCGGACTTGAAGATGCCGGAGCCGACGAAGACGCCCTCGGCACCGAGCTGGCGCATCAGCGCGGCGTCGGCGGGGGTCGCGACACCGCCGGCGGAGAAGAGGACCACCGGGAGCTTGCCCAGCTCGGCGACCTCCTTGACGATCTCGTACGGGGCGCGCAGCTCCTTGGCGGCGGCGTACAGCTCGTTGTTGTCGTAGCCGCGCAGCTTGGCGATCTCGTTCTTGATCTGGCGCAGGTGGCGGACGGCCTCGACGACGTTGCCGGTGCCGGCCTCGCCCTTCGAGCGGATCATGGCCGCGCCCTCGGCTATACGGCGCAGGGCCTCGCCGAGGTTGGTGGCGCCGCAGACGAAGGGGGTCGTGAAGGCCCACTTGTCGGAGTGGTTGACCTCGTCGGCCGGGGTGAGGACCTCGGACTCGTCGATGTAGTCGACGCCGAGGGACTGCAGGACCTGGGCCTCGACGAAGTGGCCGATGCGGGACTTGGCCATGACCGGGATGGAGACGGCCTCGATGATGCCCTCGATCATGTCCGGGTCGGACATCCGGGCCACGCCGCCGTCCTTGCGGATGTCGGCGGGGACCCGCTCCAGGGCCATGACCGCGACGGCGCCCGCGTCCTCGGCGATCTTCGCCTGCTCGGCGTTGACGACGTCCATGATCACACCGCCCTTGAGCTGCTCGGCCATGCCGCGCTTCACGCGGGCGGTGCCGGTCTCGGGGGACTGGGCGGTGGGGTTGGAGAGCGTGCTCGACACGGGTTTGACCTCGCTCGGGGAAGGGGGTTTCTGCAATCACCGAGGAAACGTGAGGGGAGCAGGCCACTGCAAGGGCCAATGGGGAGGCGGTGGCTCGTTTTCCGGTGGCGCGTGGTCGTCCGCGGGTCCGGTGGGGCTTCTCGCGCCGTTCCCCGCGCCCCTGAGAAGCAGGGGCTGCGCCCCGTGCTTTCAGGCCCGCAGGGGCCTGAATCCTCAGGGGCGCGGGGAACTGCGCGAGCAACCACGAACCACCCGCACCCGCCGACGCACAGGCACCCACCGAGCTATGAGGCGCCCGAAGAGGTCACGTCGTCGCCCGGTCGGCCACGGACGCCGGAGGCTCGTCGTCCATCTCGAAGGCCATCGGGAACGGCGCGTGCCCGGCGAGACGGAACCAGCGGACCTTGCGGTGGCGCCGAAGGGCACGGGCCGCGCGTACGGCGTCGTTGTGGAAGCGGCGGGCCATGGGAACCCGGCGAACGGCCTGGGCCAGCTCGTTCGCGGCGTCCTCACCGCCGGGCGCCTCCCGCACCACCTCCACCTGCTGCGCGTCCGCGAACACGGCGCGCAGCGCCTGGCTCAGCTCGCTCTCGGCGACCTCGCGCTGTTCCTCCTCGGCCTGCCGTGCCGCGTGCGCCGCCTCGTAGAGGACGATCGAGGCGGCCGGGTCCAGTACCCCAGAGGTGGCCAGTTCCTGGGCGACCGACGCGCGGCGCAGCAGCTGCGCGTCGAGCGCGGCGCGGGCGGCGTCGATGCGCGCGTGCAGTCGGTCGAGGCGTCCCGCGGTCCAGCTCAGGTAGAGACCGATCGCGAAGAGGACGACCGCGATCCAGATGAGTGTCGAAGTCACGGGCGGCAAGGCTACCGGTGCCACCGCGACCACCTACGAGCGCGGCGCCCCCGAAGGGGCGCGGGGAACTGCGCGACCAGCCCCCACCGAACCCGCAGCCCTAGAACTCACCGGAGCGGGGTCGAAGGGGCGCGGCCCCTGGTGATGGGACGGGTAGGGGCGGCGGGGGCGAATCCCACCACCAGCGAACCCCACCACCCCCGCATCAGTCCCGGGCGAACCCCAACCGCGCCCGCAACCCGGCCCGTTCGTCCGCCGCCACCGAGGCCGCGCCCTCCGTGACCGTCTCGTAGACACCGAGGATGTCCGCACCGACGGTCGACCAGTCGAACCGCCGGACGTGGGCACTCCCCCGCTCGCGGAGCTCGGCGCGACGGCCCGGGTCACCGAGCAGCCGCACGGCGGCCGCCGCGAGGGCGTCCGCGTCCTCGTTGGCGAACAGCTCGCCCGCACCGCCCTGGTCGAGGACCTGGGCGAAGGCGTCGAGGTCGGAGGCGAGCACGGGGGCGCCGGCGGACATGGCCTCGACGAGGATGATGCCGAAGCTCTCGCCACCGGTGTTGGGCGCGACGTAGACATCGACGCTGCGCAGGAAACGGGCCTTGTCCTCGTCGCTGACCATGCCGAGGAACTCGACGCGCGAGCGCAGCTCCTTGGGCAGCGACTCGACCGCCTCCTTCTCGTCCCCGCGCCCGGCGACCAGCAGCCGCGTCCGGGGGCGCTCGGCGAGGATCTTCGGCAGGGCCTTCATCAGCACCGGCAGTCCCTTGCGGGGTTCGTCGATGCGGCCGACGAAGCCGAGGGTGTCGCCCTGCCAGTCGGGGTTGGGCTTGGCGCGGGCGAAGAAGTCGACGTCGACGCCGTTGGGGATGACGACCGCGTCGCCGCCCAGGTGTTCGACCAGGGTGCGGCGGGCGTACTCGCTCACCGCGATCCGCGCGCTGATCTTCTCCAGTGCGGGCTGGAGGATCGGGTAGGCCGCGATCATCGCCCGGGAGCGCGGGTTGGAGGTGTGGAAGGTGGCGACGATCGGTCCCTGCGCGGCCCAGCACGCCAGCAGGCCGAGCGACGGGGAGGCCGGCTCATGGATGTGGATGACGTCGAACGTCCCGTCGTGCAGCCAGCGCCGTACCCGGGCCGCCGACAGGAAGCCGAAGTTCAGGCGGGCCACCGAGCCGTTGTACGGCACCGGGACCGCGCGGCCCGCGGAGACGACGTACGGCGGCAGCGGGGTGTCGTCGTCGGCGGGGGCGAGCACCGACACCTCGTGGCCGAGGCGGATGAGGTGGTCGGCCAGGTCGCGGATGTGGAACTGGACTCCCCCGGGCACGTCCCAGGAGTACGGGCAGACGATCCCGATCTTCACGGGCGCCCCTTCTCGGAACCGGAATCCGTCACCGGACCCGGTGCGGGGCCGTCGGGACTCTTCTCCGGGTCCAGGTCCGCGAGCCACAAGCGCTGGAGCATGTGCCAGTCCTCCGGGTGATCGGCGATGCCGGTGGCGAAGGCGTCTGCCAGCGCCTGTGTCATGACAGACGTCTTCTCGGCGCGGGTACCTGTCTCGGGTACCTCGATCGGGGGAAGGACGCGTCCGCGCATGACGGGCGAGTCGTCGTACCAGAGCGTCGCCGGCAGCAGCAGCGCGCCGGTCTGCTGGGCGAGGAGCGCCGGTCCCGCGGGCATCCGGGCCGGCTCGCCGAAGAAGTCGACCTCGACGCCGGACGCGGACAGATCGCGGTCGGCGACCAGGCAGACCAGGCCGCCGTCGCGCAGCCGCCGGGCGAGGGTGCCGAAGGAGGAGCCGCCGTTGTGCGGGATGACCTCCATGCCGAGGCCCTCGCGGTAGGCGACGAAACGGTCGTAGAGCGTCTCGGGCTTGAGGCGTTCGGCGACCGTCGTGAACGGGGTCTTCAGCTCGGTGGTGACCCAGGCGCCCGCGAGGTCCCAGTTGGCGAGGTGCGGCAGGGCGAGGACGACGCCCCGGCCTGCGGCGAGGCCGTCGGTGAGACGGTGCACGTCCTTGACGGTGACGCCGGTCCTTATGCGCTCCTCGCTCCAGGCGGGCAGGCGGAAGGACTCCATCCAGTAGCGCAGGTAGGAGCGCATGCCCGCGCGGGACAGCTCGGCGAGACGCTCGGGGCTCGCGCCGGGGACCACGCGCGCGTAGTTGGCTTCCAGGCGGCGTACGAGAGGGCCGCGCCGCTTCCAGGTGGCGTCGGCGATCGTCCGGCCGAGGCGGACGGCGACGGGCTCCGGGAGCTTCTTGACGGTGCCCCAGCCGAGGCCGTACAGCCCGTCGGTCAGACGCTCCCGCAGAGCGCTCACGGGGTCGCCTCGCTGTTCCGGGCGGTGTCCGGCGCCTCCTGGGCGGCCGCGGCGGCGGCCTCGGCCTCGGCCTCGGCGGACTCGCGGCGGACGGTGACGACGCGCTGGATCAGCGTGACGAGGCTGCCGACGGCGACGATCCACAGCGCGATGGGCAGCAGGACGTCGATGCCGGGCACGCCGAACGCGTGCAGGCCCGAGAGTCCGGCCGCGACCAGCGAGATCACCAGGCGCTCGGCGCGCTCCACCAGGCCGTTCACCGCCACCGGCAGGCCGATCGATTCGCCGCGCGCCTTGGTGTACGACACCACCTGGCCGCTCGCCAGACAGAAGATCGAGACGGCGCACAGGGCGATGTCGTCGCCCTTGCCCGCGTACCAGAGGGCGAAGCCGCCGAAAATCGCGCCGTCGGCGACCCGGTCGAGCGTGGAGTCGAGGAAGGCGCCCCAGCGGCTGGAGCGGCCCATCTGACGGGCCATGTTGCCGTCGACGAGGTCCGAGAACACGAACAGCGTGATGACGATCGTGCCCCAGAAGAACTCGCCCCGGGGGTAGAAGACCAGCGCTCCCGCGATCACTCCGGCGGTGCCGAGAAGCGTGACCGTGTCGGGGCTCACACCCCTGCGGATCAAGAACGCGGCGAACGGTGTGAGGACACGCGTGAAGAATGCACGCGCGTACTTGTTCAGCATGGCCTTCCCGAGGGTCGGTGTCGCCGCGTGGCCCCTGCTGGCCATCCGGCTGGCCCATCGTAGCCACGCGCGCGCGTGTGCGACCGTCGGGCACCAGCCCGCCGTGTCCTGTCCTGATCGCACCGCTGTCGCGGGGCGATCACGGAACGTCCCCACCGGGGGCGGCCCGGGCCGCGAGGAGCGATCGCGTCCCTCGTATGGACGAGCGGTGACACCAGTGCAAAGCTCGAAGGCACCGCGGGCGTCATCGGAGCCGCCACCGCACGCGGATCCGCGTGTCCGCGCCCACAGTGACCTCACCGTGCACGGGAGGCAGGACCATGGGCGACAAGGCGAACGCACATCCCGGAGCCGCCGGCAGGGCGCCGGCGGCCGACCACCCCGCGTCCGTACGGAATGTGGTGCTGGTCGGCCACTCCGGTTCGGGCAAGACGACTCTGGTGGAGGCTCTCGCGCTGACGGCGGGGGCGGTGAACCGGGCGGGCCGTGTGGAGGACGGCGGCACCGTCTCCGACTACGACGAGATCGAGCACCGGCAGCAACGCTCGGTGCAGCTCTCCCTCGTCCCCGTCGAATGGGGCGGGTACAAGATCAATTTGCTGGACACACCCGGATACGCCGACTTCGTCGGGGAACTCAGGGCCGGTCTGCGAGCGGCGGACGCGGCCCTTTTCGTCGTCTCGGCCTCCGACGGCGTCGACGGCTCGACCCGCATGGTGTGGGAGGAGTGCGCGGCGGTCGGTATGCCCCGGGCGATCGTGGTCACGCATCTGGAGGCCGCGCGGGCGGACTTCGAGGAGATGACCGGAATCTGCGCGGAGACGTTCGGCGGCGACGACCCCGACGCCGTACTGCCGCTCTATCTGCCGCTGCACGGTCCGCAGGGTCCCGACGGGCACGCGCCCGTGACCGGCCTGACCGGGCTGCTGTCGCAGAAGCTGTTCGACTACTCCTCCGGGGAGCGCAAGGAGTCCGAGCCTGGCCCCGAGCAGTTGCCGACGATCGAGGAGGCCCGCAACCGGCTCATCGAGGGGATCATCGCCGAGAGCGAGGACGAGACCCTCATGGACCGCTATCTCGGCGGCGAGGAGATCGACGTCGGCATCCTCATCGAGGACCTGGAGCGGGCCGTCGCCCGCGGGGTCTTCCACCCGGTGCTGGCCGCCGCCCCCGCGGCCGACGGCGCCAAACAGGGCCTCGGCACGGTCGAGCTGCTCGAACTGATCACGGGCGGCTTCCCCACCCCCCTGGAGCGCGACACCCCCTCGGTCACCACACCCGACGGCAGGCCCCGCGAGATCGAGGCGACCTGCGACCCGGACGGACCGCTGGTCGCCGAGGTCGTGAAGACCGCCAGCGACCCCTATGTGGGCCGTATCTCGCTGGTACGGGTCTTCTCCGGCACCCTGCGCCCCGACGCGACGGTCCATGTCTCCGGGCACGGGCTCGCCGACCGGGGACACGAGGACCACGACGTCGACGAGCGGATCGGCGCCCTGTCCACACCCTTCGGAAAACAGCAGCGGACGCTCTCGCACTGCATCGCCGGCGATCTGGCGTGCGTCGCGAAGCTGAACCGCGCGGAGACCGGGGACACCCTTTCGGCCAAGGACGACCCGCTGCTCATGGAGCCGTGGGAGATGCCCGACCCGCTGCTGCCGCTCGCCATCCGGGCGCACAGCAAGGCCGACGAGGACAAGCTCTCCCAGGGCCTCGCCCGGCTGGTCGCCGAGGACCCGACCATGCGGCTCGAACAGAACCAGGACACCCACCAGGTGGTCCTCTGGTGCCTGGGCGAGGCGCACGCCGACGTGGCGCTGGAGCGGCTGCGCAACCGGTACGGCGTCCAGGTCGACGTCGTACCGCACCGGGTCTCGCTGCGGGAGACGTTCGCCGACAGGTCTGCCGGGCGCGGCCGGCATGTGAAGCAGTCCGGCGGACACGGGCAGTACGCGATCTGCGAGATCGAGGTGGAGCCGCTGCCCGGCGGCTCGGGCATCGAGTTCGTGGACAAGGTCGTCGGCGGGGCGGTGCCGAGGCAGTTCATCCCGTCCGTCGAGAAGGGGGTGCGGGCGCAGGCCGCCAAGGGCGTCGCGGCCGGCTATCCGCTCATCGACGTACGGATCACGCTGCGGGACGGCAAGGCGCACTCGGTGGACTCCTCGGACGCCGCGTTCCAGACGGCGGGCGCGCTGGCGCTGCGCGAGGCCGCGACGGACGCGAAGATCCACCTCCTGGAGCCGGTGGCCGAGGTGTCGGTCCTGGTCGGCGACGCGTACGTGGGCCCCGTGATGAGCGATCTGTCCGGGCGGCGCGGCCGGGTCGTCGGCACCGAGCAGGCGGGCGGCGGGCGCACCCTCGTCCGCGCCGAGGTACCGGAGATCGAGATCGACCGGTACGCCGTCGATCTGCGCTCCCTGTCCCACGGCACCGCGCGCTTCGGCCGCCGGTACACGCGGCACGAGCCGATGCCCTCCCATGTGGCCGACAAGGTCCGCGAACAGACGAAGGACGGCTGAGAAGAGCCGAGAAGGGCTGAGAGGAACCGTGGCGGGCGGCTTCGGTCGTCCGCCACGGGGCGCGCGGGCACCCAAGTCCGGCTCACGTACGGCGCACACGCGGCTCACGTGCGGCTCAGGAACGGCTCAAGTCCGGTTCGAGGCCGGTGGGTTCCGTGAATGTCCGTTCTTCGCACCGCGCGATGTCCGTGGCTGCGGATACGCTGATCACCTGATCGACAAGTATGGCTCGATCAGGTCCGGATCGGGTGATGACCTGATCAACAGGTGTGCGGAGCACGGAAGTCGGGAAGAGCCGCAGGAGCGAGTGTGCGGCGATGGGGGCGGCGGCGGTGGCGGACAATTTCGATTTCACTCCCGGGGCACAGGTGCCGCTGATGGGCACCGCGGGCCAGACCGCGGCGACGTACGCCCTGGCGTCCGCGGCCTACCGGGACAACGAGGTCGCGGAGATCCTCAAGGCCAACAACGACTGGCACAAGTCCTCGGTCAAACCGGGCCGCAAGTGGGCGACCATCTTCCGGCCGAACCTCGGGGAGGCGTTCTCCCTCGCGGTGCGGGACCGCATGGTCGGCGCGGGCCGCAAGCCGCTCATCCAGTCCTTCGGCATGGAGCCGCAGGTCGTCGTCGAGCACTGCCTCGCGGCGAACAACATCCGCAGGGAGCGCGACAACTGGCTCTCGGCGGTGATGGTCCTGTGCGGCGTGCTCTTCCTGCCCGGGCTGCTGCTGTGGCTGCTGGTCTTCCAGATCCGTACGACGGTCGCCAAGCGTGACAAGCGGGCCGGTGTCCTCGGCACCACCCTGCTGGTCGCCGTGGGCGCCCTCGCCGTGATCTTCCTGCTGAAGATGCCGTTCGACGGCATCTGGGCCTGGTACGCACGCGCGTGCGTCGTGCTCCCCGTGGTCGGCTGGTTCTGGGCGAAGCAGATCTGCGAGCGCGCCGCCGCGGACCTGCGGGACCGCTGGGCGGGTCTGCTGGCCGGCGGTGGCGTCGGTGCCAAGATCCCCGAGGCGGTGCCCGGCAGCCCCAACGAGACCAAGGCCGAGCAGCTGCGCAAGGAGCTCGCCCGGCTCAGCGCCGAGCAGCGCTCCAACCTCGTCTTCTACGCCGGCCCCAAGGGCATCCTCGGCATGGGCACCCGCTGGGGCAGCTGGCAGCTCGCCGAGGACCTCGTGCCGGCCGACTCCGGCAAGGAGATCCACCCGTTCCGCAGCTGGGACGTCATACGCGCCATCCACGACCAGCTGCGCATGCTGGAGCGCACCCCCCTCAACACCGGTGGTTTCACGGCCCCTTCCATCAAGCACTGGATCGTCAGCCCCATCGGCGAGGGCGCCGGCGCCGTGGCCCGGCCCGACAGCACCGACGTGGACGCCTACCAGTACAAGAACCACGCCATACAGGAGATCTGCAACAAACAGCACTTCGGCAGCGGCAACCGGCACTACCTGGGCGTCCAGTGGACGCTCTGGGACGGCCAGTTGATCATCACCATGCTGGTGACGGTCACCGTCCTGCACCAGACGCTCCGCATCGAGGTGACCGGGCACGCCCTGGGCCCCGTGCACGGACTGTTCACGACCGGGCCGGCGGCCAAGGAGAAGGAAGTCCAGAAGTCGCTGCGGTTCTGGGAGACCCGCAAGATCAAGCTCCCGCTCGTCGACGCCGACGAGGTCGTACGGCTCGCCGCGCGCGCCCCGCTGACCTGGTACCCGCCGCTGCTCAACTGGCTCGGCGGGTCCATGGGCCTGCCCGAGCCGTTCGGCCTGCGGCACGCCTGGGCCGACCAGCCGTGGCGGCACCGCTTCATGGCGGAC
This sequence comes from Streptomyces sp. NPDC001868, assembly GCF_040297125.1. Taxonomy (NCBI): domain Bacteria; kingdom Bacillati; phylum Actinomycetota; class Actinomycetes; order Kitasatosporales; family Streptomycetaceae; genus Streptomyces; species Streptomyces sp. NPDC001868. The sequence continues at coordinate 160,648 of NZ_JBEOYO010000009.1, forward strand.
GACGCGCTGCGCGCCGCCACGCCCGTGCTCCGCGTGGTGCACAACGCCGCGATCAAGGTCTTGAAGGAGAACGGCGTGGACACCGAGAAGTTCGGGTCGCGGGCCGGGTTCCTCAGCGGGGCGGTGCAGGATGCTTCGCCTCGGAAGGCGGACCTCTACGACGCGTGAGCGCTGCGCTGGCTTGGCCGGGGGGTGCGTGGGGGGTGGGCGCCGTTTTCGACCGCGGGTTCGGTGGGGGCTGGTCGCGCAGTTCCCCGCGCCCCTGAAAAGCGAAGCAGGGGCTGCGCCCCGCTTCGCTTTTCGACCCGCAGCCCCGCCGCCGCCTTTCAGGCCCGCAGGGGCCTGAAGTTTTTAGGGGCGCGGGGAACTGCGCGAGAAGCCCCACTCACCCGCAGTCGAACGAACCACCTGACCCGGCAGTCACACCGTGGGCCACGCCTCCGCGAGCATCTTCCTCGTGTCGGCCAGGAGTTGGGGGAGGATGCGGGTGTGGCCGACCACCGGCATGAAGTTGGTGTCGCCGCCCCAGCGGGGCACGATGTGCTGGTGGAGGTGGGCCGCGATGCCGGCCCCCGCGACCGTGCCCTGGTTCATGCCGATGTTGAAGCCGTGCGCGCCGGAGGCGGTGCGGAGGGCGGTCATGGACTGCTTGGTGAGCTCGGCCAGCTCGATGGTCTCCGGCCCGGTGAGGTCCGTGTAGTCGGCGACATGCCGGTAGGGCACGACCATGAGGTGGCCGCCGTTGTACGGGTAGAGGTTGAGCACCGCGTACACATGCTCGCCGCGCCTGATGATCAGGCCGTCCTCGTCCGATTTCGCCGGGATCGAGCAGAACGGACAGCCGTCGCCGGCGCCGGGGCCGGTCGGCTTGTTCTCACCCTGGATGTAGGCCATCCGGTGAGGCGTCCACAGGCGCTGGAACGCGTCCTGCGTGCCCACTCCGATCTGCTGCTCCGGCTCACTCGTCATGCAGTGCAGCATATGGCTTCGCCCGTTCGCGGCGTGTCGCCGGGTGCCGGGGCGGGACGGGCGGGGCGAAGCTGAGGCGATGGACCACGACAGCCTCGCGCTCCGCTGGGAGCGGCGCACCGGACGCGTCCTCGCCGGGGCGTCGGCCCTCTTCCTCACCTCGTACGCGGTACGGGTGCTGGCCCACGGTCTCCCCCAGGGCTGGAGGGACCTCTGTCTCGCGATGACCCTGCTGGCCTGGGCGGTCTTCATCCTCGACTACGCGGTGCGCTGGCGACTGAGCGGCCTGGGCCCGAGGTTCGTCCGCGTGCACTGGCTGGACACCGTGGTGCTCGTACTGCCGCTGCTGCGCCCCCTGCGCATCGTGCAGATCCATGACACCGTGCGGCGTCACCACGACCGGCCCCGGCTCCCTCTGCACGCGCGCGTGGGCGTCTACGCGGGCCTGTCGGCGACCCTGCTCGGCTTCACCGGCGCCCTCGCCGTCTACCAGCAGGAACACGCGGCGCCCGACGCGACGATCCTGACCTTCGGGGACTCCGTGTGGTGGACCTGCGCCACGCTCGCGACGGTCGGCTACGGGGACGTGACCCCCGTGACCCCGACGGGCCGGGTGATCGCCGTGTTCCTGATGGCCTGCGGTCTCGCGCTGCTCGGGGCGGTGACGGGGTCGGTCTCGTCGTGGCTGCTGCAGGTGTTCGCGGAGGAGGACGAGCGAAGGCCCCCGGGGGACTGAACCCCGGGGGCCTCGGAGCACGCGCTCACGTGCTCGGGTCCTGCTCCGCGCCTCAGATCTGGACGCGGTCCTCCACGACCTTCGCGATCTTCGCGATGGCCTCCTCGACGGGGATGCCGTTCTCCTGGGAGCCGTCGCGGTAGCGGAAGGAGACGGCGCCGGCCGTCATGTCCTCGTCGCCCGCGATGACCATGAACGGCACCTTCGACTTCTGGGCGTTGCGGATCTTCTTCTGCATACGGTCGGAGGAGGCGTCGACATCGACGCGCAGCCCCTTCTTCTTCGCCGCGGCGGCGAACTTCTGCAGGTACTCCACGTGCGCGTCGCCGATCGGGATGCCGACCGCCTGGACGGGCGCCAGCCAGGCCGGGAACGCGCCCGCGTAGTGCTCCAGGAGCACCGCGAAGAAGCGCTCGATCGAGCCGAACAGGGCACGGTGGATCATGACCGGGCGCTGCTTGGAGCCGTCCGGGCCGGTGTACTCCAGGTCGAAGCGCTCGGGCAGGTTGAAGTCGAGCTGGACCGTGGACATCTGCCAGGTACGGCCGATCGCGTCCTTCGCCTGGACGGAGATCTTCGGCCCGTAGAACGCTGCGCCGCCCGGGTCCGGGACCAGCGGGAGGCCCTGCTTCTCGGCGACCTGGCGGAGCGTCTCCGTGGCCTCCTCCCACGCCTCGTCCGAGCCGACGAACTTCTCCGGGTCCTTGGTGGACAGCTCCAGGTAGAAGTCCGTGAGGCCGTAGTCGCGCAGCAGGTTCAGGACGAAGGTGAGCGTCTTGTCGAGCTCGTCCGCCATCTGCTCGCGGGTGCAGTAGATGTGCGCGTCGTCCTGGGTGAAGCCGCGGGCGCGGGTCAGACCGTGCACGACGCCGGACTTCTCGTACCGGTACACGGTCCCGAACTCGAAGAGGCGCAGCGGCAGTTCACGGTACGAACGGCCGCGCGCGTCGAAGATCAGGTTGTGCATCGGGCAGTTCATGGGCTTGAGGTAGTAGTCCACGCCCTCGTCGAGCTGCATGGGCGGGTACATGCCGTCGGCGTACCAGTCCAGGTGGCCCGAGACCTCGAAGAGCTTCCCCTTCGTGGCGTGCGGGGTGTAGACGAACTCGTAGCCCTCCTCCTCGTGCCGGCGGCGCGAGTAGTCCTCCATGACCCGGCGGATGATGCCGCCCTTGGGGTGGAAGACGGCGAGGCCGGAGCCGATCTCGTCCGGGATGGAGAACAGGTCGAGTTCGTTGCCCAGCTTGCGGTGGTCGCGCTTCTCGGCCTCGGCGAGGAAGTCGAGGTGGGCCTTCAGCTCCTCCTTGGAGGGCCAGGCGGTGCCGTAGATGCGCTGGAGCATCGGGTTCTTCTCGCTGCCGCGCCAGTACGCGGCGGCGTTGCGCATCAGCTTGAACGCCGGGATGTTGCGGGTGGTGGGCAGGTGGGGGCCTCGGCAGAGGTCCTTCCAGCACAGGTCACCGGTCTTGGCGTCCAGGTTGTCGTAGATCGTCAGCTCGCCGGCTCCGACCTCGACGTCCGCGCCGTCGTCGGAGGAGGCCGAGCCCTTGAGGCCGATCAGCTCCAGCTTGTACGGCTCGTTCGCCAGCTCCTCGCGGGCGGCCTCGTCGGTCACGACGCGGCGGGAGAAGCGCTGGCCGCGCTTCTGGATCTCCTGCATCTTCTTCTCGACGGCCTTGAGGTCCTCGGGCGTGAACGGCTTCTCGACGTCGAAGTCGTAGTAGAAGCCGTCCCGGACCGGCGGGCCGATGCCCAGCTTGGCCTCGGGGAACAGCTCCTGCACGGCCTGGGCCATGACGTGCGCGGTCGAGTGGCGCAGGATGTTGAGGCCGTCCTCGGAGGAGATCTCCACGGCCTCGACGGTCTCGCCGTCCTTCACCTCGTACGCGAGGTCCTTCAGCTCACCGGCCACACGGGCGGCGACGACGGTCCGCTCACCGGCGAAGAGGTCGGCGGCCGTAGTGCCCGTCGTCACCACGCGCTCGTCCCGCTCGGAATCGCGTTGGATGATCACACGGACGTCGGACACCGGTTTCTCCTGACTGAAAGGGACCACCTACGGATTTTCGTAGGTGGTCCCCGAATCGTACCGAGCCAGGCGTGCCCTCTGCGAAACGGTTAAGGACAGCGGCCGTCAGTCCTCGCCCCGGCCTCGTCGAAGAAGTCCAGGTTCTCCTGGAGCGACTTCATCAGCCGGTCCCGCTCGGCCTCGTCGACCTGCACGGGTGCGATCCCGTCGGCGTGGGTGAGCCGCCGGAACCCGCCCCGGCTCTCCAGCCTCCCGTGGACCCGGACCGGCAGTCCGACGAGATGGGCCTGTCCCGCGATCCGGTACGACTCCTCGTCCAGGGTCATGCGGACGTGGGGGACCTCGGCTCCGGCGATGACCCGCAGCCGTACCGTGCCCTCGCCGCGCGCCGCCGACCGCCGCATCCGCACCACGGCCCCGGTGATCCGCACCGGCATCGAGGGTTCCTCGCGCAGATAGCGGGCCCCGGCGTCACGCAGCACGGTCAGGTCGCCCGGTGAGAACTCGACGGGCTCGGCCGGTGCCGCACCGCCGTCGGGGACCCCGGCGGCGGGCGCCCAGTCGACGGCGACACGGGCGCCCTCGGTGCCGCGGACGAGGGCGACGAGGGCCTCGGTCAGCTCATGGCTGACCCCCGCCTCGACGGCGCCGTCGAAGGCGTCCATGCCACCGGTGGCGCGCTGGTAGTCGATGGCCTCGCGGGTGGCGTACAGGGCCTGGTGGAGGCGTAGGGCGAGGGGGCGGCCGGTGGCCACGGGGACGAAGGCGGTGAGGCGGCGGCCTCCGGGGGCGGCGCCGACGAGGACGCCGTCGAGGGAGGCCGCGGCGGGCAGGCGGTGCCGGGCGCCGTAGTAGCCGGCCCGCGCACGGGTGGCCAGGGCCGCCGCGAGGAGCATCTGGCGGGCGGCCGAGCGCAGTTGGTCCTCGACGACCCAGGAGGCGGTGCCCAGCGGGCCGGTCGGCACGTCCCGCCACCAGTGGATCTCGTCGCTGGGGACGGCGAGGGCGACCAGGACGTCCCGGGCGGCGGGCGAGCCGCTGCGGGACAGGGCCGTGAGGGCTTCGCCGAGCAGGTCGTCGCTGTCGGGGAAGGCCCGGTTCTCGGGCACGAGCAGGCTCATGCCCCGCCCGGCCGGTCCCGGTGGGGTCCAGCGGCCGTACCGTCCGGTGGCTCCGCCGCGCCGCTGCCAGCCGTGCCGGCGCAGCAGGGCGCCGAGGACCGCCGGGTCGACCTGGGCGGGGTCGGGCGGCTGGGTCCAGGTGGGCTCGACGGGGTGGGGCCGCGCGGGGCGTACGGGACGTACGGGCTCGGCGATGGGCCGGCGTGCGGATATGTCGTCCTCGTAATCTCCCTGGGCGTGACGCGTCGGGCCGCCCTCACCGCCGCGGGAACGGCTCAGGGGCCCGTCCTCGGCGTAGGGGCGTCGGCCGGAGGTGTCCGCGCGGTGCGGGCGTCGGCCGGACGCGTCGTCGTAGGGCTGTCGGCCGGGTCCCCCGTCGTAGGGGCGTGGGCCGGAGCCGTCGTCGATGGGGCCGTGGGTCACGGTCTGCCTCCCGTTCCGACCCGCGTCATGATCTCGCAGAGCGCTCGGTCGTCGAAGATGCGCGAGGTCGGTATGCGCACGGTGGTGCGGTGCCGGCCGGTGATCGGGTGTCCGGCCAGGTTGATCCAGTAGCAGCAGTGCCGCAGGTCGAGCCGGTCGTGGCCGGCGCGCAGCCACTGCTCCTGCGATCTGGGGACGATCATCACGACCAGGATCTTGTGCACCGAGACGGGTGTGCGGGCGAGCTTCGCCAGGTGCTGGTTGTCGAGTGTGAAGGAGAAGAACCGGCCCGGAGGGTTGGGGGCGAGCTGGTAGGTGGCCTTGAGCTGCACCTTGATGGTGACTTCGTCGTCGACGGTGTGGCCGGGCGAGCCGTGGCTGACGTGCCAGTCGATGCCGTTGTCCGGAAAGGGCTGGGAGAGCGAGCAGCCGGCCGCGGCTGCCACCGCGTGCAGATAGCCCACCTGCAGGGTCTCCATGCAGGCGGTGGTGGCGAGGGAGCCGCGCTGCGATGCCGCGTGCTCGGGCAGCAGCCCGCCCCGCTCGGGCTGCGCTATGGCCATGACCAACAGCCTTCCCCTACGGATGTTTCGCCGTGCCGAGCCCCTGAACTGCGGTGACCCGTACTTCTGTTGTCTCCTTCCGGCGTACGGCGCAAACAGCCCGGGTATCACCAAACTGGCAGAAGACGGGACGTCAGCTGCCGTGGGTGAACGAGGAGTTGTATACGCATGACGTGTTGGTACGAGGGGCCCTTGGCGGCGTTCGACACGGAGACCACGGGTGTGGACGTCGAGACCGACCGGATCGTGTCGGCCGCCGTCGTCGTCCAGGACGCGCCCGGCACCCGCCCCCGGGTGACCCGGTGGCTGGTGAACCCTGGTGTGCCGGTGCCCGCCGCGGCGACGGCGGTGCACGGGCTGACGGACGAACAGTTGCAGCGCGACGGCCGCTGGCCGGCGCCGGTGATGGAGGAGATAGCCAGGGCGCTGGCCGAGCAGGCGGTGCGCGGCCGTCCGCTGGTGGTCATGAACGCGCCGTTCGATCTGACCATGCTGGACCGTGAGTTGCGGCGGCATCGCGCCTCGTCGCTGGACCACTGGTTCGAGACCACGCCGTTGCGGGTCCTCGATCCACGGGTCCTGGACAAGCATCTGGACCGCTATCGCAAGGGCCGACGCACGCTCACCGATCTGTGCGCGCACTACGAGGTCGTTCTGGACGGCGCGCACGACGCGGCGGCCGACGCGCAGGCGGCGATGGACGTCGTACGCGCGGTGGGGCGCCGCTTCACGACCCGGCTCGCCCGGCTCTCCCCCGCCGAACTGCACACCCTGCAGGCCGTGTGGCACGCGGCGCAGGCCCGCGGGCTGCAGGCCTGGTTCGCGCGCAGCGGTACGGAGGAGGCGGTGGATCCTGCGTGGCCGCTGCGCCCGGACATGCCGGCGGCGGCCTGAGCGTGTCGGCACGGGACATGAAGAAAGCCGGTCCGCGGTTGCGGACCGGCCCTTTACCCGGTGGGCGATACTGGGTTCGAACCAGTGACCTCTTCGGTGTGAACGAAGCGCTCTCCCACTGAGCTAATCGCCCGGGAACGGACTGAACAATACAGGTCCCCACGGGTCTGGTTCAAACCGCTTGCCCCTGGGCCGCGAGGTACGCGAGGAGTCCGCGTCGTCCTGCCCGCATCATCAGCGCGTGGTTGGCGCGGAACACGGGCCGCCCCGGTACGGCGAACCGTCTCAGCAGGGGCTTGGTGACATCGGCCTCCTGGTCGTAGCGGGCGAGGGTGCCGGTCCCGTCGGCGGTGAGCGTCCAGCGGACCCAGCCGTCCAGGTCGCCGGTCATCGCGATCTCCAGGATCCCGGCCGCCGCGTCGCGCCGTACCTCCCGCGCGGTGAAGACGAGGTCGTACGGCAGGACCGAGCGGATCCGGAGGGTGCCGGTGGTGTCGTCGATCCGGGTCACCTCGCGGACCTGCGGCCACCAGTGCGGATAGTCGTCGGCCCGCTGGAGCACGTCGTACACGGCGGCGGGCGGCGCGGGCAGGGTCCAGCGGCTGCGGAAGCGGTAGTGGCACCAGTCCATGGTCGGATTCTGCCCGCTCAGGGCGGGTCCGGGCGGGATCTGAGTACATCCCTGAGTACCCGCACTCATGTCGTCGGGCGTGACGCGGACCACACTCCGGGGCATGACGCATTTTCCGTCCCCTGCCGAGGAGTTGCGGGTCCTCGACGCCGAGCTGCGGCAACTCGACGCCCGCCGCGGCTTCCTGCTGGCACGACGCGCCTGGCTGGTCCACGCCCTGTACGCGGCGACGCCCGCGCCCACCGCACCGCCCGTGCGGCGCCCCGAGGCGACGGCGCCGAGCGTGCAGAACGTGCTGCTGATCCTCGGCGGTGTCCTGCTGACCGTCGCGGCGGTCGCGTTCACGCTGGTCAGCTGGGGACATCTGGGAATCGCGGGCCGGGCCCTGGTCCTCGGCGCGGTGACCGTGGCCGCGCTCGGCGCTCCCGTGCCGCTCCTCAGGCGCGGCCTGCGCTCGACCGCCGAGGCGGTGTCCGGTCTCGGCCTCGCCCTGACGGTCCTCGACGCGTACGCCCTGTACGAGGTCGCGTTCACCGGCGCGGACGGCATGGGCTACGCGGCGGCCTCGTCGGCGGTGCTGGCGGTGATGTGGACGGCGTACGGGACGAGCCTCGGCGCGCTGATGCCCTCGGCGGACGCGGGAAACCGGCCGGCGATCGCCCGCACCCCGCTCCGCCTGCCCCTCCCCCTCGCCCTGGTCGCCGCGCAACTCCCGCTCCTCCTCTGGTCGTTCGCGATGAACGCGGGCGTGGAGACGGTCACGGCCGTGCTGCTGGTGACAGCGGCGGCCGACACCGCGATCGCGCTCCGGGTGCCCGTCGAGCCGGTACGGATCGTCGCCATGGTCGGCGCGTTCGGCTGGGGTGCCTGGGGTGTACTGGCGGCCGGGTGGCTCTCGTGGGCCGCCGTCGGCCCGGGCGCCGCCGCCCGTGCGGCGGCGCTCCTCGCCCTCGCCGCGGCGATCGCCCTCACGACGGCGGGGCTCGCCCCGAAACCGGCCCTGTCCCTCGGCACCGCCCTCACCGGCGGACTCCTCGCGGTGGCGGGCCTCGGCGGGATCGCGCGGTCGGTCCTGCCCGACGTGTGGACGGTCCCCGGCTATCTCCTCTGCGGGATCGCCCTGCTGACAGCCGTACGGACACCGGCCCCCGAGCCCGTGCGCCGAGGCCTCGCCCACGCGTCCGCGGCCGTCCAGGGCCTGGCCCTGGCCACCACCGTGCCGACGCTGCTCATCGCGCTGTTGGGCCCGGTCGGCTGGATCGAGCGGATCTGGTCCGGCGCGCCCGCGGACGCCCGCGCGGCGGTGACGCTCGACGCGCCGTGGCCCCCGAACACTGCGACCGTGCCCCTCGTCCTCGCCCTCGTCGCCGGGGTGCTGGCCCTGGCCGCCCGCACCGTCTCCTGGCGCGTCCCGGCCCTGGTCGGCACTCTCGTCCTGACCTGGGCGACGGCCCTGGTGCTCCCCGCGACCCTCGAACTGCCGTACACGGCCGGGCTGGTGACACAGGGCCTCCTGGTGACGGTCACGCTGGGCTTCGCCGCTGCCGTACGGTCACCGGAGCCCCAGCGCTTCCAGGCACCCCTGCCCCTCACCGCCACCCTCCTGGCCCTCGCCACCTCCCTGAGCCTGGCCCTCCACTCCCTCGCCGCCGAACCGGCGACCCTCACCGTCCTCGCCGCCTCGACCGTCCTGTTCGCGGCAGCGGCCCCGCGCACGGGCCTCGGCCCCCTCACGGCACCCGCCGCTCTCGTCTGCGCCACCGCCCTGACCTGCGCGATCGGTGCCTCCGCCGGCTGGGAGCCGCAGCACACGGCCCTGCTCGTCCTCACGGTCCCGGCCATCGCCGCCCTGCTCGCGGCCCGCCTCGGCGACTCGCCCATGACCATTCCGGTCGAGGCGACCGGCGCCGCGGCCGGCCTCCTGGCCATCGCCCTCTCCGCCGTACACCCGCCCCTGCTGGCCCTGACCCTCGCGCTCTGCGGAGTCATCGCCACGGCCACGGCGGTACGGCCTGACCGGCGGCACCTCGGCTACGCGGCCGCCGCCCTCTTCGTGCTGGCCTCCTGGGTACGGCTGGCGGCCTGGGAGGTCGGGTCCCCGGAGGCCTACACCCTGCCGGTGACCGTCCCGGCCCTCGTCGTGGGCCACCTGCGCCGACGCCGGGACCTGACGGCCTCGTCCTGGACGGCGTACGGCCCCGGGCTCGCCGTCACCCTCGCCCCGAGCCTCCTCGCGGCCTGGGGCGACACACACTGGCTCCGCCCCCTGCTGCTGGGCGCCGCCGCCCTGGCGATCACCCTCTTGGGCGCCCGCCACCGCCTCCAGGCCCCACTCCTCCTCGGCGGCGCCGCACTCACCCTGGTCACCCTGCACGAACTGGCCCCGTACATCGCCCAGGTCGTGGACGCCCTCCCCCGCTGGGTACCTCCCGCACTCGCCGGCGTGACACTCCTCGCGGCCGGCGCCACGTACGAACAGCGCCTGCGGGACGCGCGCCGCGTGCGGGACATGCTCGGAAAGCTGAGCTGAGGCGCGCCCCGTCAGGGGCGCGGGGAACTGCGCGACCAGCCACGACGGACCCGCAGTTCCCCACAACGCCAAGGCACCCCCATTCCCCCCGGCTCCCCCAGCGGAGCGTCACGGCATCTTGTCGCCCACCAGAGCGAGGTTCTGGATGGCCGCCAGCCCGTACAGCGCCGTCGCGTTGGTCGACACCCACGCCGCCTCGCTGCCCGGCACCAGCCCCGTCGGCCCCTCGATCTTCTTCGTGGACCAGTCGGTCGACTCCTTGTAGTCCCAGGTGTCGGCGCTGTTGTAGAACTGCCGCCACGCCCGCGCCGCCAGCTTGTCGTCGCCCAGTTGCACCGCCGCGTACGCGTCCTGCCGCGAGTGGCCCTGGAAGAGCAGCAGGCTCCCGAAGTTGGAGCCGTAGCGCGCCGCCTGCTCCGCCTTGGTCGCGTTGAAGTAGCGGCAGTAGTCGAGCCAGGCCTCCTTGAACCTGGGCATGTCGATCTGGTCGAGGAGTTCGGCGTTCAGCTCGACCAGGCCGAACATCGCCGACAGGTGCGAGACTCCGACCCTGGCCTCGGTGGCGACGGCGAACTTGCCGGTGTCCAGGTCGTAGAGCGCGTTGCCCTGGACGAAGCCGTTGGGCTGGGCCGCGATCGTCTCCATGGTCGACAGCACCCGGGCCTTGGCCTTCTCCCACTTGGGCCCGCGCCGCTCCCACTCGGTCAGCCACGCGGACACCAGCCCGGACCAGTCGGTGCCGAAGCCGATCGACAGGGCGTTGCGGTCGGGGGTGTACGGCTCGGTGCGGATCTTGCGGATGGGGTCGAGGACGAGGAACGTCTCGTCGGAGTCGACGTTGGCGTGCATGAGGTCGCCGACCCGCTCGTCGGCGGTGAGGAAGTAGTAGTAGCGGCGGTACGTGGTGTTGGCGATCCGCTGCTGCTTGGCGCTGTCGGCGTAGTGCTGGACGCCGTGCCGGGTGCCGAGACCCGCCCACTTCCCGAGGTGGTAGACGTCGACCTCACCGGTGTGCCGGGTCATCGCCTCGGCGAAGCGGAAGATGTCCGCGCGCCCGGAGCGCATGTACGCGAACCACAGCCACAGGTCGGGCGAGAGCTCGGAGTTGTCCCAGGCGTAGCCGCCGACGTCGTAGCACCACTGGTGGCGGCTGGGGTCGTAGCTGTGCATGATGTCGCCGTAGTCCCAGAAGCCGTACCACCGGCGCATCTCCACCTGGTCCTTGTAGTAGGTGAAGAGGAAGTCGAGGTGGTCCTCGATCTTCGCCTTGGCGGCGGTGGAGCGGTCCGGCTCGGCGAACAGCCGGCCGAAGACACCGGCCTTGATGAGCTGCTTGGGCGGGGCGGCGAGCTGCGGCGGGGTGCGGACGGCCTCGACCTGATGGGCCATGTCCTCGGCGTTCGGGGTGGACTCGTGGGCCCAGAAGAGGAGTTCGCTGGTGCGGGCGATGCCGTAGGGCGTGCCGAACTCGGGCTCGTAGTCCTCGTAGGTGATGTTGAGGCCTTCGAGCTGTTCGGGGTAGGTGTCCTGGCCCATGCCGTCGTGGTAGAAGCGCAGGTCCATGGGCTGTGCCTCGGGCGACCAGAGCCAGAGGGTGACCTCGGCGGTGTCGGTGTGGGCGTCGCGGATGTCGAGCTGGGCGGGGAACTTCTCCCAGAAGTCCCGCAACCCGAAGGCGAAGCCCCCGGACGCGCCGCCGACGTACCCGAAGCCGCTCGCCCGCCGGCCCCCGCCGGCCGGGATCCAGCCGTGGCCCTTCTTGGTGCGCTTGCGGACACCGAACCCGTCGGCGGACAGCTGCGAGAGCGTGTAGTCGCCCCACTCGGGGATGTACTGCAGACGGGTCGTCACGCGCTGGTCCCACGTCGACGGGTCAGGCAGCTTCTTCCCCTCGAACTGGGCCGTACGCACCGCCGCTCCCGGGTCGCGCCGCAGTCCGGTGACGCCCTTGACGGCCTCGCGCAGCAGCCCCGTGCCCTCACCGCCGATCCGGATGTGCCGGTCGTACGCGGCGTCGCGCATCGGGACCTTGAAGCGGACGCCGATGCCCCGGATGAAGTCGCCGCTGGCCTTTCCGGGTTCCTGGGTGCCGTCGAAGGTGATGGTGTGCACCATGCGGAACGACTCCGCGCCCGCGTAGAAGTACAGCCGGATCGAGAAGGGCAGCCAACTCCTGCTGCCCTTGCGGTGCTTGCCGTCGATACGGACCACGGCACGCACCGGCCCGTCCTGCTCGACCTCGACCTCACCGATGACGCTCTCGAACCGCTCGTACTTCTCCGCGCCCTGGTCGCCGTCCTCGATCTCCGGCTGGCGCAGCAGGACCAGCCGGCCGGTGTGGGCGATCTCGGTGGAGCCGCGCCGCACGGACTTCACGAGAGTGGAGCCGGACTTGCCGATCTTCGCGGTGATGACACCGGTCGAGACGTCGATCGTGCCGCCGCTCTTGTCGACGGTGACCTTCTTCGCCGGCGCGGCGGGCGTGCCCGCGGCGAGGGTGAGCTTGCCCGAGCCGGCGCCCGGGCCCACCGCGTGGGCGGTCCACTTCACGGAGCCGTCGGGCCAGTAGCCGATGGGCCACGACTGCACCGGCACGGCCTTGCCATCGGCATCGGTCAAAGAAAACGACTGTTCTTTTTCGTACGCGCCCTTCGGCCACGGCACCCCCACCGTCGACCCCGGAGCGGCGCCGAGCCCACCGTCCTCCAGCCAGTCCAGGGCCACCGGTTCCGCCTCCGCGGCTTCGGCTCCGGGCGCGGCCTGCGCGTTCGAACTCCCTAGCGCCCAGCTGAACTGTGCGGCGGCTCCGGCGACGGCGGCCGCCTTGAGAAGGGACCTGCGGTCGATGGGGGACATGGCCTTTCCTTTCCGTACGGGAAGTCATGCGTGCGGGTGGTCAGGAGCATGGAGCGGTCGGGGGAATGGGGTGGCAAGGAGATGAGGTGGTCAGGGGCATGACAGAGAGGGGGGCGGCGGCTCCGGGAGCGCCGACCCGGTGGACGCCGCTCGGGTCAGCGGCGCCGGTGCCGTTCCTCCACGGCGACGGCCGCCGCCGCGACGGCCCCGAGGACCGGGACCGCCAGCGGCGCGACGAACCAGGCGGAGCAGACCACCACGGCCAGTCCGCCGACGAGCAGAAAGGAGCCGGCGGGGTCCAGCACGGTCCGCCGTCCGGCCGCGCCGAGCAGGGCCCGCCAGGTGGTGCCGGGCCGCCAGACCGCCGCCGCGCGCAGTCCCGCGACGACGGCACCGATCAGCGCGAGCACCCCGATCGCGCCGACGAGCGGCCCGCCCGGAATCCCGGCGCGTACGGCCTGGACGTCCACCCAGACCGCCGCGAGCGCCGCCCATCCGGCGAGCCCGACGAGCCAGCCACCGCGCACCGCCGTCCGGAAGTCGGCCACGAACTCCCGCCAGCCCCCTGCCTCATGAGCCGTACGACGCCTCAGATGCCGGGAGCCGGCGGCGAACGCGGCGGGGTACGTCACCAGCGGCAGCGAGGCCAGCGCGATCCACACCCCGGTGAGCAGACACTCGGCGAACAGCGCGAACCGCTCGGCGAGCACCGACTCCCCACGGGGTGCGGCGTCCTTCGCGCGGGCAGGGGCCTGGGCCATGTCAGCTCACCTCAGCCCTTCAGTCCCGAGGTGGCCATACCGTCGATCAGATAGCGCTGGAAGGCGAGGAAGAACGCGAGCACCGGCAGCAGCGCCACCAGCGACATCGCGATCATGCCGCCGTAGTTGGCCACGGCGTCCTGGTCCACGAACATCTTCAGCCCGAGCGAGACGGTGTACTTGTCGGGCTCGTTCAGATAGATCAACGGGCCCATGAAGTCGTTCCAGGCGTTGATGAAGGTGAAGATCGCGCTGGTGATGAGCGCCGGCCGGCACAGCGGCAGCACGATCGACCAGTAGATCCGGAAGTGCCCGCAGCCGTCGAGCCGGGCCGCCTCGTCCAGTTCCTTGGGCAGGTTCCGCATGAACTGCACCATGAGGAAGACGAAGAACGCCTCCGTGGCCAGGTACTTCGGCAGCAGCAGCGGGGTGTAAGTGTTGATCATGTCCATGTTGCGGAACAGCACGTACTGCGGGATCAGCAGCACGTGGTAGGGCAGCAGGAGCGTGCCGATCATCAGGGTGAAGAGCAGATTGCGGCCCGCGAATTTGATCTTCGCGAAGGCGTAGGCGGTCAGTGAGCAGGACACCAGGATCCCGATCACCGAGCCGACTGCGAGGAAGAGCGAGTTGAGGAAGAACGTGGAGATCGAGATGTCCGCGATGCCGTCGGCGAGGCTCGTGTAGTTCGAGACGATCGGGTCGGTCGGGAAGAGGTCCAGGCTGCCGATGACCTCCTCGCTCCTCTTGAACGAGCCGCCGATGACCCAGATCACCGGGTAGAGGATCACCGCGAGGATGGCGAGGGACCCCAGGTGCCAGGCGAGGGAGCCGGGCAACTTGCGCCGGAGGGCACCGGCTTTCGCGGACGGGGCCGGTGCCTGGGCCGGGGTGATCTCGGTGGCCTGTGCGCTCATCGGGCACCCTCCTCGTAGTGCACCCAGCGCTTCTGGGACCAGAACAGCACCGCCGTCACCAGGGCGACCGCGACCAGCAGCATCCAGGCCATCGCGGAGGCCAGGCCCATCCGGCTGTTCTCGAAGCCCTGGACGTACAGATAACAGGTGTAGACCATCGAACCGTCCGCCGGACCGCAGGCATTGCCTCCGGCGCCGCCGCCGACGATGTACGCCGAGCTGAAGATCTGGAAGGAGTGGATCGTCTCCAGCAGCACGTTGAAGAAGAGGACCGGGGAGATCATCGGCAGGGTGATGCTCCAGAACCGCCGGAAGGTACCCGCCCCGTCGACCTCGGCCGCCTCGTACAGCTCGCGCGGGACCTGCTTGAGACCGGCCAGGAAGATGACCATGGGAGCGCCGAACTGCCAGACGGTGAGCGCCACCAGGCTGTAGATGATCATGTCCGGGTCGCCGGTCCAGCCGCCGACGTCGATCCCGAAGATCTTCTGCGTACGGTCGACGATCGCGTCGTCGGAGAAGATGGCCTTCCAGACGATCGCGATGGAGACACTGGCCCCGATCAGCGACGGCGCGTAGAAGGCGGCCCGGTAGAAGGCCTGCCCGCGCCGCTTCTGGGCCAGGAGCAGCGCCACACCGAGGGCCGCGAGCAGCTTGATCGGCGTACCGACGACGACGTACCAGAGCGTCACCCGCACCGAATGCCGCCAGCGTGGATCGGCGAACATCTCGGAGAAGTTGTCGAGGCCGATCCAGCGGGGCGCGTCGAACAGGTTGTAGTCGGTGAAGGCGAAGTAGAGCGAGGCCGCCATCGGGCCCGCCGTCAGCAGCAGGAACCCGGCGATCCACGGGGACATGAAGAGATAGCCGGCCAGGGTCTCCCGGCGGCCCCGCCGCTTGAGCGCGGCGGGGCGGGGAGACTTGGCCGGACGGTGCCGCGGCTCGGAGTCCTTGGTCAGGTCCTCCATCGCAGGGGCGTGTGTCACGGCGGTTCCCATCAGCTGCCGAGAGCCGTCTTCGACTCGGTGAAGAACTGCTTGACGGCGTCGTCCACCGACCGCTTGCCCATGGCGAGCTCCTCGGCGATGCGCATGAACCCGGCCTCGCAGATGTCCGCGCCGTTCGGATGCGGGGTGATGGGCTCCAGGACGCCCGCCTCGACGAGGGACTCCTCGTACGCGGCGATCGCCTTGTTGACCGGGTCGGTCGGCTGGAACGCGTCGTACTGGGCCTGTGTCGCGGGCACACCCCGGTCGTAGCCCATGATCTTGGCGACCTCGGGCTCGTGCACCATGAAGTCGATGAACTGGGCGACCTCCTTGGGATGCTGGGTGCGCTTGGACGCGCTGAGCATCAGGGAGCCGAGGTACTGGCCGGTCTTCTTGCCGTCCGTGGTCGGGATGGGCGCCAGGCCGTACTCGCTCTTGCCCTCGGAGGTGTAGCGGACGGTGAAGTTGTCCCAGGTGAACTCACCGGCGGCGAGTTCCGCGGCGACGGCCGACTTGGGCTTGATCTGGGCGACCTTCTTGGGGTCGGCGAAGATGCCTTCCTCGATGCCCTTCTCGGCCTTCGTCCACCAGGCCTTCAGATCCGCCTCGGTGAAGCCGAGCCCGTCCTCGGTGAAGAACGCCTTGCCGTTCTGGCGCAGGTAGAGGTCGTAGAGGTACATGACCCCGTACATGCCGCTGTCGCCGGCGCGGCCCGCCTTCTCCCGGATCTTCTTCATCGCCGCGTCGAAGTCGTCCCACGTCCAGCCCTGCTCCGGCTTCACACCGGACTTGGTGTAGACGGGCTTGTCGATGACCAGGGCCATCGAGTTGGAGCCGACCGGGACCCCGAGCAGTTTTCCGTCGACCTCGCCGAACTTCTCCAGGCCCGCTCTGAAGCCGTCCATCGAGAGGTTGCCGGCCTCGACCTGTGCGCTGAGATCGAGCAGGACATTCTTCGCGTCGTATTTCCGCAGGAACCCGACGGCATTCTGGAAGACGTCCGGCGGATTTCCACCGGAAGCCTGGGTGTTGAACTTCTTCCAGAAGTCGGTGTAGACCTGGAAGTCCGTCTTCACCTTGATCTTCGGGTACTTCTTCTCGAAAAGCGCGATGGTCTTCTTGATGCGCTCCGCGCGGTCCTCGGCGCCCCACCACGCGTAACGGATCGTCACCGTCCCGTCCCCCGAGCCGCTGCCGCCGCCACAGGCCGTGGCCGTCGCCCCCAGTCCCGCGACGGCCAATGAGGCTCCCGCCGCCTTGAGGACCGTTCGCCTCTCAACGTTCCTGTTTTGCTGCATGGTTGAGCCTCCCCGCGACGCCGAGTCCCGCGCCATGAATCGTTTCAAGTAAGCGCTTGCTGGCACAAGGTACGGAGACCCTCAGGAGACGTCAATGATTCGGACAGGAATTGATGGAAAGCGGGGTCGCCGCCGCACCGGGCGAGCCGACGTCGCAGCTGACAGCCGGTCAACCGAAAGCCCAGGTAAGGGAGTTGCGGTCGACGGGTCGAACGCGCCAGGGGCCGCCTGGCACCTGCCGGACGAGACTGAAAGGAGTCAGTGGGGCGACACCCGGCACCTCGCGCCGAGCCCCCTCCGGAGCACGGCGGGCGGCCCGGGAGCGAGTCCCCCGCGAGGGCGGTGAAGCACCGGATCCGGCCGTTCGGGAGCCGGAGCCGGAAGCGTCATCTCAGCCCCGCGCGACCACCGCCGCCCTTCGCCGATCACCGGCCCTCCGGGAGCCGCACGGCTCGGCCGGCACCCCCGAACACCTTCGTGCGCCCACGACGAAAACGACCCGGTCCACGGAAACCGTGGACCGGGTCGTCATCATCCGGTGGGCGATACTGGGTTCGAACCAGTGACCTCTTCGGTGTGAACGAAGCGCTCTCCCACTGAGCTAATCGCCCGGACGCAGAGAGAACATTACCCCATGTCAGGGGTCGCCTACGACCACCTTCGAAAGCCCCCGGGCCGCCCGGCCGGGCTCACTGGTCCTTGATGTTCCAGGGCATCTCGAGGCCGAACTTCCAGACGTAGACACCGACGAGAACGGCCACGATCACCAGGCCGATCGTCGTCAGAATGATGTTGCGGCGCCGGACCTTCGGATCGAGGGCGCGCTCGGTGGCCTCCGTGACCTTCCGCTTGGTCCAGCGGAGCACCAGCTGGGCCCAGACGAACTCGGTCGCCCAGATCGCCATGCCGCCGAAGATCACGAGCCAGCCCGGGCCGGGCAGCGGCAGCATGATCACGCCCGCGACCACCACCGCGAGCCCGACGATGAAGATGGCCACCTGCCAGCTCAGATGCAGCATCCGCCGCGCTTTGACGAATTCCGGCGCACGAGATCCGAGCCGCGCGTCCTTCTCGGCCTCGTTCTCGGCCACATCGGCCTCACTGTTCGCTACGTTTGTGTCACTCTTCGTTCCGTCGGCCGCCACGGCGACCTCCCCCGTTCCGTAACTCCCCGTGTCCATACGGCCAAACCCTACCGGAGAGAAACCGGTCACCGGAATGGTCGTACCCACAGAAGACGGTCTCGGCCGGATGAGCTACCAAAAGCGACGCAAAACTCCCAGAGGGGTTTACAACGGCACCGTAGGTGGCATGTCGATTTCGCCGACGTGCGAATCCCCGAGCGCACACTGAGCGAAAGGCCTTGGCGCTTATGAACACCACGGTCAGCTGCGAGCTGCACCTGCGCCTCGTTGTGTCGAGCGAGTCCTCACTGCCTGTTCCCGCGGGACTGCGGTATGACACGGCCGATCCCTACGCCGTGCACGCCACCTTCCACACCGGAGCAGAGGAAACGGTCGAATGGGTGTTCGCCCGCGACCTCCTCGCCGAGGGCCTGCACCGGCCCACCGGCACCGGCGACGTCCGTGTCTGGCCGTCGCGCAGCCACGGTCAGGGCGTCGTGTGCATCGCCCTGAGCTCCCCGGAGGGCGAAGCCCTTCTCGAAGCCCCGGCGCGGGCCCTGGAGTCCTTCCTGAAGCGCACAGACGCCGCCGTGCCACCCGGCACGGAGCACCGGCACTTCGACCTCGATCAGGAGCTCTCGCACATCCTGGCCGAAAGCTAGGGCGAGGCCCCACAGAGCCGCCCGGCGCCGTCCACTCGGGGAGACGGCTCGGGCCAAGACAACCGAATACGGCTTCAGGCCGACCCAACGACGCCGTCGTCGCGGACCTCCGCGCGGCGGCGTCGCCATGTCGTGACCGAGCGCGACGGCCTCCGGGCACGAATCGGGCCCCTGGCCCGTTCCGCTCGTACCAGGGGCGCTCCAGCCCGGTCCACACCGGTGCATCGCCTCGTCGAGCGATTACCATCGGCCAGCATCGGCGGGCGCCCGCCCGACCCTCGCAGGCCAGGGAGCGAAACGTGCTGATCACCCACGACACCCGGTGTTCCCTCGACGCCGTGGTGGATCTGGTCAACACCGCGCCGGACGACGACACGGCGACCGACGGTCTCGCGACCCTCGCGGCACTCGCCGAATTCGTACGGAACCACGAGGTCAGCGATGTCGGCGAGCTGTCGGAGTTCGACCTCGCGGCCGTGCGCAAGGTCCGCGGCCGGTTCGCGGAGGTCTTCGCGGCCCCCGACGCGGGCTCGGCCGCCTCGGTCATCAACGATCTGATCGCCGCGGCGGGCACCACGCCCCGGCTCACCGATCACGACGGCTACGACTGGCATGTGCACTACTTCGCGCCCGGCGCGTCCCTCGCCGACCATCTCTCGGCCGACTGCGGCATGGCGCTCGCCTTCTTCGTCGTCGCCGGGGAGCAGGAGCGGCTGCGCCGCTGCGAGGCCCCCGACTGCCGGCGCGCCTTCGTCGACCTCTCCCGCAACCGCTCGCGCCGCTACTGCGACAGCCGCACCTGCGGAAACCGCCTGCATGTGGCCGCCTACCGGGCACGCCGCAAGGAGGCGGCGGGCTGAGGCGGCCGGCGAGCGGCGAGGGTGGTGCACGGGGACTGACGGAGCCCTCGACGGGTGACGTCAGGGGCTCCGTTTACGGCTCAGAGCATCAGCAGATCGTGCAGTGACGCCATGAGCAGCAGGCAGCCGATCACCGCTAGGAAGATCATCAGCGGTGGCTGTGAGAGCGCGAAGAGACAACCTCGCCGCTCCTGTGGTGGAACGACAGTGTCGCTCTGTGTTGTGTCCAGCATCTCGCCGCGATGATGACGCAGCGGAGACCCTCCGCGCGATCAACCGACCCGGAATGACGGAGAGTTCGCCAATATCCACAACGTACGGAGCGAACGTGATCACTTCGGCGCCGCCGCCCGACCTTCTGTGTCGTTTCAGTCCGAGGCGCGCCGGCGCGCCGACCGCGGTGCTTCTCCGGGTCAGATCCCGTGCTTCTTGAGGATCGCCTCGATGTCGCTGAAGTCGTCCGCGCCGGACTTCCCCGAATCGGCGGGCCGGGGTGCCGCCGCCGGGCGGGCCGCCGGCCGTGAACCCCGGCCCAGCGAGGGCGCGGAGGCCGCCGGGGCTATCGCCTCGGTGCGGGACGCCTCGGCCTCCTTGCGGTTCTTGCCGGTGCCTCCGCGGCGGCGCTCCACGGCGCGGGTGGTCATGAACAGGAACCAGGCGGCGCCGAGCACACCGAAGCCGGCCCACGCGGTCGGACTGAACGCGGTGTCGGCCACCCACTCGACGACCCCGGTCATCACCAGACCGAGGGGCACGAGGGAGTAGGCGGCGATACGAGTCGCCCTGAGGAATCGCTTCCGATACGCCGTGATGGCGGCGATGCCCAGGCCTGCCGCGGCGACGGCGGCACAGACTGTCTCGGCGATCATCCGGTCCTCCAGGCAGTGCTCGGGCGGGCGGTCTCGTTCCGTCCCTTCCATCCTGCACCGCCACCCGTCCGATATGCCATGGTCCAGGGAGACCTCAGGAACATCTCGGGGTCGTCTCGGGGTCGTCTCGGGGTCGGCCCCACTTCCGGGAAGCTGGGAGACTGATCTCCATGAGCGACTCCTCCCCCGTGCCGTCCGCCGTCGTCCTGGACGTCTGGTGCGAACTCCAGTGTCCCGACTGCCGCGGCGCCCTGACCGACCTCCGCGCGCTGCGGGCCCGCTACGGCGACCGGCTCGACGTACGGCTGCGGCACTTCCCGCTGGAGAAGCACAAGCACGCATTCGCCGCCGCGCAGGCCGCCGAGGAGGCCGCGGAGCAGGGGCGGGCGTGGCCGTACGTCGAGGCCGTGCTCGGGCGGGTCGAGGAGCTGGGCCGGACCGGCGAGCCGTTCCTCGTCGAGGTGGCCCGTGAACTCGGTCTGGACGCCGAGGAGTTCGACACCGCGCTGATCGACGGCCGGCACATCCTGATCGTCGACGCCGACCAGGCCGAGGGCAAGGCGATCGGGGTGACGGGCACCCCCACCTATGTCATCGGCGGCGAGCGCCTCGACGGCGGCAAGAGCCAGGAGGGGCTGCGCGAGCGGATCGAGGTGATCGCCGACCGGCTGCTGGCCGGGGGCGCCTGACCGACCGGGCGCCTCCCGGCGGCCGTCAGAGCAGGGGCTTGGAGAGATGGTGGGCCGTCGTCTCGTAGCCGAGCGAGTCGTAGAGGCATTCGGCCCGGACGTTGCCCGCGAAGACGTTGAGCGCGATGGCGGGCTTCCCGGCCGCCACCGCCTGGGCCTCGGCCAGCAGCATGAGCGTACGGCCGTGCCCCCTGCCCCGATGGGCGGCGTCCGCCTCCACGTCGTACACGAAGGCCCTGTCCTCGGTCAGCCACAGCCACAGGGTGCCGACTCTGGTGCCCTCGTGCTCCAGCACGCTGCACAGGTTGTCCGGGGAGGCCGGTCCTTGCGGCAGACACCGCTCGTAGTCCTCGGCGGCCCGCGCGTACGCCTCCGCCTCGGGCACGCCACGGGTGATCAGGTCCTGCGCGTAGCCCTCCAGCCCGGCGTCCTTCCACGGCCCGTACTCGGCCTCGGTCATGGGCCGGCCGCGGCTGCCCTCGGGCAGTTCGGGCGGGGTGCCGTCGAGTGTCTTGCGCATGTTCCGGTTGCGCAGGACGTAGCCGAGGGACTGGGTCAGCCGCAGCGCGGGCTCGGCACCCGCCGGGACGGACACCTCGATCCGCCGGCAGCCCCAGCACCGGGCCACCTCCTCGGCGGCGAGCGCGGCGACGGTGGCCCGGCCGCGCCGCCGGTCCGGTTCGTCGATCCGCAGGTGCAGGATGCGGGCGGCCGTGGACCCGGGGTCGGGGCGCGTGGCGAGGTGTATCTCCCCCACGGGACGGCTGTTCACGCACACCTGGTAGCGGCGCGAACGGGACCCGTCGGCGGCGTGCTGAAGCGGCTCGATGGGCCGCAGGGTGGTGGTCATCAGGGGTGTTCTACCCGCTCCGGACCGCCGGGGCAGCCCAATAAAGGCGGCTTTTGAAGCCGCCTCTACGGATCGAGGTCGGCGCCGGAGCGCTCGTCGAAGACCCGCATCGCCTTGGCCGTCACCGGGCCCGGGGTGGTGGAGAGTGCGCGGGCGTCGACGCGGTGCACGGACTGCACGTCGCGCAGGCTCGACGTCAGGAAGACCTCGTCGGCGCGGTCCAGGACGTCCAGCGGCAGATCGGTCTCGCGGGCGCCGGTCCACTCGACGACGAGGGCACGGGTGATGCCCGCGAGGCAGCCGGAGGCGACCGGCGGGGTGTGGATCTCGCCGTCGAGGACGACGAAGACGTTGGAGCCGGTGCCCTCGCAGAGCTGTCCGACCGTGTTGGCGAACAGCGCCTCGGTGGCGCCCTGTTCATGGGCGCGGGCGAGGGCGACGACGTTCTCGGCGTACGAGGTGGTCTTCAGGCCGGTGAGGGCGCCGCGCTCGTTGCGGGTCCACGGGACGGTGATCGCGGCGGTGGAGTCGGCGCGCCGGACGGTCTCGCCGAGGGCGACGACGAGGGTCGGGCCGTGGTCGCCGCGGTCGGAGCCGAGCGGGGAGACGCCGCCGGTGTAGGTGATGCGCAGTCGGCCGAAGGCCACCGGGTTGGCGTCCAGGACGGCGGAGCAGGCGCGGCGCACCTCGTCGAGGTCGGGCTCGGGCAGGCCGAGTCCGCGTGCCGAGCGGGCCAGCCGGTCGAGGTGGCGGGTCAGCGCGAACGGCCGCCCGTCGACCGCCTTGGCGGTCTCGAAGACGCCGTCGCCCACGGTCAGTCCGTGGTCGAGGACGGAGACACGGGCGGAGTCGATGTCCTGCAGTCCGCCGTCGAGCCAGATCTTCACGTAAGGGTCCTCCCACTCGCCTCGTACGTTCCCGACGCTACCGCGAGCAGTCTGGCGGCCTTCAGCTCGGTCTCCCGCCACTCGGCCTCGGGGTCCGACCCCCAGGTGATGCCCGCGCCCGTACCGAAGCGCAGCTCGCCCGCCGCCCGGTCGATCCAGAAGGTACGGATCCCGACGGCCAGCTCTCCGGTGCCCCGGTCGGCGTCCACCCAGCCGATGCCGCCGGTGTACGGGCCGCGCGGGGCGGTCTCCAGGGCGTCGATGATCCGCAGGGCGCTGGACTTGGGCGCGCCGGTGACGGAGCCGGGCGGGAAGGCGGCGGCGATCAGCTCGGGCCAGCCGGCGTCCTCGGGCAGTTCGCCGCGGACGAGCGAGACGAGGTGGACCAGGCCGGGGTGCTTCTCGACGACGCAGAGGTCGGGCACGGTCACGGTGCCGGTGGCGCAGACCTGTCCGAGATCGTTGCGCACCAGGTCGACGATCATGACGTTCTCGGCGTAGTCCTTCTCCAGGAGGTCCGCCTCGGTGCGTCCGGTGCCCTTGATCGGGCCCGACTCGACGACCCGGCCGTCGCGGCGCAGGAAGAGTTCGGGGGAGGCGGTGGCGATCTCGACGCCGCGAGCCGGGAGGCGAATCGTTCCTGCGAAGGGGGCCGGGTTGCCTCGGGCCAGCAGCGCGGTCAGCGCGTCCACATCTGCGTCCGGGGCGACGGGCGCGGACAGCACCCGGCAGAGGTTCGCCTGGTACACCTCGCCGGTGGCGATGTGCTCGCGTATCCGACGGACGCCCGCCGTGTACGCGGCGCGGTCGAGGGACGACGTCCAGTCACCGACACCCGGCCCGTGCCACTCCCCCGGCACCGGAGCGGGCGCGGGTTCGCGACGTACGTCACCGAAGCGCGCGCACACCAGGCCGCCCTCGTAGTCCGCGCACACGGCCCAGAAGCCGGAGGAGTCCAGGGCGGTGGCGTCGCTGGTCACATCGGTGAGGCCGGTGGCCACGAGGTCGCCGAAGCGGGCGAGCGGAGGGAGGTCGGGCACACAGTCGAGTCTAGGACGGGTGCCCCGCGGGCGGCCCCGGACGGGTCTCGGACTGGACGCACCGCAGCACGCTGCACAAACGCGTTTTTGTGCTGGCCCCGGAATCCGCTAGAGTTCAACTCGTCGCCGGGACGCGGAAGCGGGCCGGAACCGACAAGCGGACGTAGCTCAGTTGGTAGAGCGCAACCTTGCCAAGGTTGAGGTCGCCAGTTCGAACCTGGTCGTCCGCTCGCAGGAAAGTGGGGGATCCACGCGACCCCCGCGCTCCTGGTGGAGTGGCCGAGAGGCGAGGCAACGGCCTGCAAAGCCGTCTACACGGGTTCAAATCCCGTCTCCACCTCCAAGGACGATTAGCTCAGCGGGAGAGCGCTTCCCTGACACGGAAGAGGTCACTGGTTCAATCCCAGTATCGTCCACTGAGGCCTTCTGGCTTCTGGAGCCGTACGAGCCGTATGGCTTCGCCCCGCGCGATTAGCTCAGCGGGAGAGCGCTTCCCTGACACGGAAGAGGTCACTGGTTCAATCCCAGTATCGCGCACGCAAGATCCACCGCCTCCGGGCTGTGATCCCGAGGACGATTAGCTCAGCGGGAGAGCGCTTCCCTGACACGGAAGAGGTCACTGGTTCAATCCCAGTATCGTCCACACGCACCGAGCCCCCGGCCGTCTCGTACGGCCGGGGGCTTCGTCGTGTGCGGGGCGCGGGTGCGCCCCGGACGCGGCTCAGCTGGAGAACAGCATGTGGCCGAAGCCGCGGTTGTGGTGACCGTGGCCCCCGTGATGGCCGCCGTGGTGACCGCCGTGCGGGGCGCCCCAGGCCGGAGCGTTGTGGCCGCCGCCCGCCGGGTACTGCGGCGCGACCGGCGGCGGGGGGACGGCCGGGCCGCCGCCGTACTGGCCCTCCAGACGGGTCAGCGCTTCCAGCTCGCCGTAGTCGAGGAAGATCCCGCGACAGCCGCTGCACTGCTCGATCTGGACGCCATTGCGGTTGTAGGTGTGCATCGGCGCATGGCACTTCGGACACTGCATGTGCATGATTCGGGTCAACTCCTCGGCGTTCGTTACCGCTTCGCTGCTTCGCGTTACGCCAGGACAGACACTGTCCGGCCGCGGTCGGTTGCACCCTACTTCGGGAATGCGTCGGTCAACTCCGGCGGGATGCCTCCCATTCGGTCACATGCGTCGACAACGGACCGCTGCGCGTCGTCGAGGGACCGGCCTGCCGCCGTGGACTTCGCGATCGCGAGGGCCGCGGTCTGCACGGTGAGTGCACGGGCCGGTACGTCCAGTACGGGCCAGGGGTCGCCGTGCGTGGGGACCGCCGGGCCGTCGGCCCGCTGATACGCGGCGAGGAAGCGGGTCCACTCCTCGGGCGGGAGGAGGCCGCAGGCGTACCAGGCGGCCGGGCGGGCGAGGTCCCAGGCGGGGACGCCCACGCCCAGGTCGTCGACGTCTATGAGCCGCCAGGGGCCCGTGGTCGCCGGGTGGCGGACGAGCTGGCCGAGGTGCAGGTCGCCGTGGCAGAGGGTGGTCGTGTCGGGCATGGGGGCCTCGGCCCTGGCCCAGGCGGGGAGGGTGTGCCAGGCGCGGAGTATCGAGGTCGTGGCGGGGTGCTCGGGTGCGGCGGCCTTGAGGCGGGCGATGGCCTGGGCCGCCTTGGCCGGGCCGCGCATCGGGGGCAGGCCCGGGGGTGGGGGCTGCCGGTGGAGGCGGGCGAGGAGGGTGGCGGCGTCCTCCCAGGGGGCGGCCTCCGGGGCGTCGGGGTCGACGGGGGTGCCGTACGGCCAGAACGTGACGAGGCGGTTGTGGAGGGGCGTGGGGGTGGGGTGGACGGGGGCGAGGAGGGTGTCCGGGTGGGAAGTGGCGACCTTCAGGCGGAGGGTCAGGTGGGTGGGGTCGGTGTCGGGGGCGTGGGCCTTGGCGACGGTGTTCTCGTGGCGGACGACTGTGCCGTCGGCGCGTTCCGCGAGGACCGTGTCGGGGTGGGAGCAGGGGGTGGGTCCGGGGTGGGCCGTGCCGCGCAGCTTCGCCTTGAGGGCGGGGAGTACGTCGGCGTCGGTGCCGGTGGTGGTCATGGGTCCCCCTGCTCGGTCGTACGGCGCTGACGGTGAGCCTACGTTTCCGGTGCGCCTCGGCGGGGGTGGGCCGGGGGGTTCCGCTGCTCGGCGGTCACGAGGCGCCGCCTGCGCCCACCCGTGCCGCCCCAGCGGCACGATTGCCCGCGGATTGGAGCGGGTGTGGGCCGGCCTTGCCACTGCCGTCATCCGGCTGCGCCTTTCCCGCCGGGGGGGCGGGCGTCGGCCCAGCGGCACGATTGCCCGCGGATTGGAGCGGGTGTGGGCCGGCTTTGCCACTGCTGTCGTCCGGTTGCGCCTGGCCGCCGTGGGGGGGGGCGGGCCTCGGCACAGCGGCACGAGCGCCCGCAGATTGGGGGCTGGAGGTGCGTGGTGGAAGTGGTTGTGGGAAAAGAGCAACGCCCGCGCAGCTCCCCAGCTGCGCGGGCGTTTATTGCCGTCCGCCGCACCCCCGTCCCCACGGGGTTTCATGGGTGGATGTCCCCGCCCGGACCGCTCTTCCGGGCCTGGGGTCGCCGCTCAGCGCCCCAGCATCACACCCACGGACGACGCTTGTGTGACCACTGCTTCCCAGCCGCCGAAGGCGTACACGAGCAGGGCCGCCAGAGGGAGGACCATCGCGGTCGCCACCAAGGGGTGGCGACGACCCGGACGGCGGTCGGCGGTGAACCTTCCGTGCTCCCGTGTGCGGATCGCGGTCCGCGGTGCCGTGTGGGCCATGGTCCCTCCTCTCTGACCGTTCTTGTCGGTCTTGCTTGTGGTTGGCAGCGGCGGGTGCCTGACCTCGGGGGACGAGTGCTGCACCCGCCGCTTGACCTCAAATCTAGGCGCGCGGCGGGTGTGGGTCGTCATGCCCTCGTACCGATTGCCGGGCCTCCCGGAGGATGAGCGATGACCTGCGATGTACTCCCCAGGGTGGAGACGAGGTCCTACGTCTCGGGGTCTTCCCGGAAGGGACGCCCGGTCTGCCCCTTCTGTTACGCGTTCTGTTACGCGTTCTGTTGCGCGTTCTGTTGCGCGTTCCGCTCCGAGCCGTCCTCGCGGGGCACCGGCTGTTCGACGAGGGCCAGGACCCTGTTCGCCATGAACCTCGCCGTCCGCACCACTGTGCCGTTGCGGGTGACTTCGCTCACTTCCACGACACCTCGCCGTACCGCCGTCTCCACCCGGCGGCCCGCCCTGCTCGCGATCACCTCGTAGGTGCGCGTCGTGTCCCCGGCGTCCACGACTATCTCCACACGGTCACCCTTCACGGGTTCAATCCCCCTTCTGTGGTGGGTGGTTGGGATCACAGGGCGCCCAACACCGTCCCGAACTCCTGTTCCCTGACCACCCTTCAAGTTTCCCACCCGGCACTGACAATCCATCGGGTCGTGAGGGCGCGGCCTCTGCGCACGCCCGGCCGTGGAAACGTAAGCTGTGGCTCGTCAGACGGAACGGGCAGCGGGGATGAACATGGCGATGATGCGCCTGAGGCGCGAGGACCCGCGCGTCGTCGGCTCGTTCAGGATCCACAGACGGCTCGGCGCGGGCGGAATGGGCGTCGTGTACCTGGGCTCCGACCGGCGGGGACAGCGCGTCGCGCTCAAGGTGATCCGGCCGGACCTGGCGGAGGATCAGGAGTTCCGGTCGCGGTTCGCGCGCGAGGTGTCGGCCGCTCGGCGGATCAGGGGCGGGTGCACCGCCCGGCTGGTCGCCGCGGATCTGGAGGCGGACCGGCCCTGGTTCGCCACACAGTACGTACCGGGGCCCTCGCTGCACGACAAGGTCGCCGAGGAGGGACCCATGTCGGCCGCCGATGTGGCCGCCGTCGGTGCCGCCCTCTCCGAGGGGCTCGTCGCCGTGCACGAGGCCGGTGTCGTCCACCGGGATCTGAAGCCGTCCAACATCCTGCTGTCCCCGAAGGGGCCGCGGATCATCGACTTCGGTATCGCGTGGGCGACCGGGGCCTCGACCCTGACCCATGTCGGTACGGCCGTCGGATCGCCCGGCTTCCTCGCGCCCGAACAGGTGCGCGGGGCGGCGGTCACTCCGGCCACGGACGTCTTCTCCCTCGGGGCCACCCTCGCCTACGCGGCGACCTCCGACTCGCCCTTCGGACACGGCAGTTCGGAGGTCATGCTCTACCGGGTGGTGCACGAGGAGGCCCAGCTGCGCGGTGTGCCCGACGCGCTCGCCCCTCTCGTCCGCGCCTGTCTGGCGAAGGACCCGGAGGAACGGCCCAGCACCCTGCAACTGTCGCTGCGGCTCAAGGAGATCGCCGCCCGTGAGGCGCACGGGATGGCCGATGTCCGGCCGCCCGCGCCGCGTACCGATCCGGACCGACCCTCGGGGCGGCTCGCGGAGCAGTACGTGGAGCAGCGGACGGTGCGGCAGCCGCCGGAGACCCGTAGGTCGCAGCCGGGTGGTCCCGGTACGCCGCCGCCCCGGACCGGGGGTGGCGCCCGGACCGGTGGAGCTGCGCGCACCGGGGGCGGTTCGCGGCCGGGGGCGCGGCCCGCGCAGTCCCGCAACACCACCGGGTCCGGGAAGCGGCCCGCGTCGCGCGGCGGTGCGGGGCGGCCGGGGCCCCGGACCAATGGGACCGGGCGGCGGCCCGCCAATCCCCGGTTGCTGCGACAGCGGCTCTTCGTGTTCGTCGTGGTGACGTTGCTGGCGGCGCTCGGGATCGCTACGGCTCAGGGGTGTCAGGGGCCGTCTCGGGGGCTCGGCGGGGATGGCCTCCGGCAGGAGCAGCCGTTTGTGAGCGTGGGCGGCGACTGATCCCTTTTGCTCCGGGCGGCGACAAGGACAGAGCTCGGGGCTGCGGGTTGGCTGTGCGCTGCGGGTCGTAGGGGGCTGGTCGCGCAGTTCCCCGCGCCCCTTGCAGGGCAACGGCCTCTGTCAGAGATGTGGTCGGCCCGTTGCCACCGCGTAGAAGGCGACCGCCGCCGCCGCGCCCACGTTGAGGGAGTCGACTCCGTGGGCCATGGGGATGCGGACCCATTCGTCGGCTGACATGAGGGCCTTGGTGGAAAGGCCGTCTCCCTCGGCGCCGAGCATGAGGGCGACGCGGTCCATGCGGTGCGGGGCGGTCTCGTCGAGGGACTTCGCCTTCTCGTCCGGGGTGAGGGCGAGGAGCGTGAAGCCGGCGTCGCGGACCGCGTCCAGGCCCTTGGGCCAGGTGTCGAGGCGGGCGTAGGGGACGGAGAAGACCGCGCCCATGGAGACCTTGACGCTGCGGCGGTAGAGCGGGTCGGCGCAGTCCGGGGAGAGCAGGACCGCGTCCATGCCGAGCGCGGCGGCCGAGCGGAAGATGGCGCCGATGTTGGTGTGGTCGTTGACCGACTCCATGATCACGACCCGGCGGGCGCCTCCCACCAGCAGTTCGTCCGCCGTGGGCAGGGGCTTGCGCTGCATGGAGGCGAGGGCGCCCCGGTGGACGTGGTAGCCGGTGACCTGTTCGGCGAGTTCGGGGCTGACCGCGTAGACGGGGGCCGGGAGTTCGTCGATGACATCGCGCATGACGTCGACCCACTTGGCGGAGAGCAGCATCGAGCGCATCTCGTAGCCGGCTTCCTTGGCCCGTCTGATGACTTTCTCGCCTTCGGCGATGAACAGGCCCTCGGCGGGTTCGCGCCGACGGCGCAGCTCCACGTCGGTCAGGCCGGTGTAGTCGCGCAGGCGCGGGTCGTCGGGGTCCTCAACGGTGATGAGATCGGCCACAGGGTGATACTGCCTTGTCCTGGGTGTGCTGCCAACGGCTTGGGACGGGTCGGGTTACCGGTGGTTACGGTTCCGCTCCCGTGGGGTCCGGGGTCGCCGCCCGGATGTCAGGCGTCCGTCCCGGGCCCCACCTTCACGACCTCGCCGATCACGATGACCGCCGGCGGCTTGACCTCCTGGGTCACCACGGTCTCGGCGACCGTGGCGAGGGTCGCGTCGACCCGGCGCTGGGCGGCCGTGGTGCCCTCCTGGACCAGGGCGACCGGGGTGTCCGGGGACTTGCCGTTCGCCACCAGGGTCTCGGCGATCCGGCCGATCTTGTCGACGCCCATCAGGATCACCAAGGTGCCGGTCAGCCTGGCGAGGGCGGGCCAGTCGACCAGGGACCGCTCGTCGTCGGGGGCCACATGGCCGCTGA
Source organism: Streptomyces sp. NPDC001868 (assembly GCF_040297125.1). Taxonomy (NCBI): domain Bacteria; kingdom Bacillati; phylum Actinomycetota; class Actinomycetes; order Kitasatosporales; family Streptomycetaceae; genus Streptomyces; species Streptomyces sp. NPDC001868. The sequence continues at coordinate 190,542 of NZ_JBEOYO010000009.1, forward strand.
CCACGGTGAACTCATGGGCCACACCCCGGTGGGTGACCGGGATACCGGCCGCGCTCGGGACGGAGATCGAGCTGGAGATGCCGGGGACCACGGTGCAGGGGATGCCGGCTTCGGCGAGGGCCTGGAGTTCCTCCATGCCCCGGCCGAAGACGTACGGGTCCCCGCCCTTGAGGCGTACGACCGACTTGCCCTGCTTCGCGTGCTCGATCAGCGCGTTGTTGATCGCCTCCTGCGCCATGAAGCGGCCGTACGGGATCTTCGCGGCGTCGATCACCTCGACGTGGGGCGGGAGTTCGGCGAGGAGATCGCGGGGGCCGAGGCGGTCGGCGATCACGACGTCGGCCTCGGCGAGGAGGCGGCGGCCGCGCACGGTGATCAGGTCCGGGTCGCCGGGGCCGCCGCCGACGAGGGAGACACCGGGGGTGCGGGTGCGGTGGTGGGGGGCGACGAGGGTGCCGTCGCGCAGGCCCTCGACGACCGCGTCGCGGATGGCGGCCGTGTGGCGGGGGTCGCGGCCCTCGGCGCGGGCGGTCAGGACCGCGACCGTGACGCCCTCGCTGTGGCCGGTCGCCGGGGTCCAGGCGGTGGCCGCCTCGGCGTCGTCGGAGCGGACGCACCAGATGCGGTGGCGCTCCGCTTCGGCCGAGGCACGGGTGTTCGCTTCCGGGTCACCGGTGGCGATCAGGACGTACCAGGCCTCGGCGAGGTCGCCCTCCGCGTAGCGGCGCTTCTGCCAGGTCAGCTCACCCGCGTCGGCCATCGCTTCCACGGAGGGGGTCGCGCTCGGGGAGACGAGGAGGATGTCCGCGCCGGCCGCGATGAGGGCGGGGAGGCGGCGTTGGGCGACCTGGCCGCCACCGATGACGACCACTCGGCGGCCGGTGAGGCGGAGGCCTACGGGGTAGGCGGGGTGTTCGGCCATGAGGGTGCGGCTCCTCTTGCGGCGGCGGTGCGGCGGGCGCGCTGCGGCTTTGGAGCGGGCCCTGACGTGCGGATTTTACGCGCAGGTTGGATGGGGCGGTGCAGGTGGTGGGTGCTGAGCGCCATCGCCGAATGCGGGTCGTCGGTCTGTGCCCACCCGTTCCGCCCTGCGGAACGACTGCCCACAGACCTCCTGCGCACCCGCTGAAGCCCACAGCCTTGGCGGCGGCCGAAGAGGCACCCGGCGCCCACTCCCCTGCCCTTCTCAGTGCCCCTACTTCTCGGTTACCCCCGCCGAGTCGAAGGTCGCCACCTCGTGCATGGCTCGGGCCGCGCTCTGGACCACCGGGAGTGCCAGAAGGGCTCCCGTGCCCTCGCCGAGGCGGAGGTCGAGGTCGACCAGGGGGCGCAGGCCCAGTTTCTGGAGGGCGGCGACGTGGCCGGGTTCCGCGCTGCGGTGGCCGGCGATGCAGGCGGCGAGGACCTCGGGGGCGATGGCGCGGGCCACCAGGGCGGCGGCGCCGGCGCTGACGCCGTCGAGGATCACCGGCGTACGCAGGGAGGCGCCGCCCAGGAGGAGACCGACGATGGCGGCGTGTTCGAAGCCGCCGATCGCGGCCAGGACGCCGATGGGGTCGGCCGGGTCGGGCTGGTGGAGCTCGATGGCGCGGCGTACGACGTCGGTCTTGCGGGCGAGGGTCTCGTCGTTGATGCCGGTGCCCCGGCCGGTGACCTCGGAGGGGTCCGCGCCGGTGAAGACCGCGATCAGGGCGGCGGAGGCCGTGGTGTTGGCGATGCCCATCTCGCCCGTGAGGAGCGCCTTGTTGCCGGCCGCGACGAGGTCGCGGGCCGTCTCGATGCCCACCTCGATGGCCTGCTTGGCCTCGTCACGGGTCATCGCGGGCCCGGTCGTCATGTCCGACGTACCGGCGCGGATCTTGCGCGGCAGCAGCCCCGGGGTGGCCGGGAGGTCGCTCGCGACGCCCACGTCCACGACGCAGACCTCGGCGCCCACCTGGGTGGCGAAGGCGTTGCAGACCGCTCCCCCGCCGAGGAAGTTGGCGACCATCTGGGCCGTCACCTCCTGGGGCCAGGGGGTGACGCCCTGGGCGTGGACGCCGTGGTCGCCCGCGAAGATCGCGACGGCCGCGGGCTCCGGGATCGGCGGCGGGCACTGGCGGGACAGGCCGGACAGCTGGGCGGAGATGATCTCCAGCATGCCGAGGGCGCCCGCGGGCTTCGTCATCCGCTTCTGGCGCTCCCAGGCCTCGCCGAGCGCCTTGGCGTCCAGCGGGCGGATACCGGCGACGGTCTCGGCGAGCAGGTCGTGCGGGTCCTCGCCGGGCAGGGCGCGGCGACCGTACGTCTCCTCGTGGACGACCCAGGACAGCGGGCGGCGCTTGGCCCAGCCCGCCTGCATCAGCTCGGGTTCCTCCGGGAACTCGTCGACGTACCCGACGCACAGGTAGGCCACGATCTCCAGGTGCTCGGGCAGGCCGAGGGCGCGGACCATCTCGCGCTCGTCGAAGAAGCTGACCCAGCCGACGCCGAGGCCTTCGGCGCGGGCCGCGAGCCACAGGTTCTCGACCGCGAGGGCGGAGGAGTACGGGGCCATCTGCGGCTGGGTGTGGCGGCCCAGGGTGTGCCGGCCGCCCCGGGTCGGGTCGGCGGTGACGACGATGTTCACCGGGGTGTCGAGGATGGCCTCGATCTTCAGTTCCTTGAACTGCTTCGCCCGGCCCTTCGGCAGCGACTTCGCATACGCCTCGCGCTGGCGCTGCGCGAGTTCGTGCATCGTGCGGCGCGTGTCGGCGGAGCGGATGACGACGAAGTCCCAGGGCTGCGAGTGGCCCACGGAGGGTGCCGTGTGGGCGGCCTCCAGGACGCGGAGCAGCACGTCGTGCGGGATCGGGTCGGCGCGGAAGCCGTTGCGGATGTCCCGGCGCTCGCGCATGACCTTGAGGACGGCCTCGCGTTCGGCGTCGTCGTAGGGGGGCGCGGCGGGGCCCGTGGGCTGCCGGACCTCCCGTACTTCTTCCCGCACGCCTTCCTGTGCGTCTTCGCGTTCCTGTGTGTCTTCGGGTGCTTCTTCCACCGGGGCCGTGCTCTCTTCGGCTGCTTCTGCTGCCGCGTCTGCTGCCACTGCTTCTACCGCCGCCGCTTCGCTGTCGTCCTGTTCGGCCTGGTCCTCCTGGTCGGCGGCCCTGGTGTCCAGGTCGTCGGCGTTCTGGACGACGACGTCCGGGTGGGCGTCGGCAGCCGCGAGCGGCTGCGGTACGACGATCGTCTCGGCCTGGGAGCCCCGGGGGGCGGGGACCGTGGCCGCAGTCTCCGGACCGGCTGCCTCCGCCTGGCCCTCGGCCGCCGGGAACTCGGCGGCGACGGGCGTCGGTTGGCCGTCCTCGGGCAGGGGCGGGACCACCATCCCGTGGGGCGGGGTCGGGGCCAGGTGCGGGGTGGTCGGCACGGAGCCGTCGACGGGCACGAACTGGCCCAGCGGCTGGTCGGCGGCGGCCTGGAGCACGGGCTCCTGGAGCGCGGGCTGCTGGGGCGCGTCCACGAGCATGGCGTCGAGGGCGGACCCGGCCGGGGTTCGGACCACGGCGCCCTGGGGGGCGTCGAGTTGGGCGGCCACAGGGATCGGCGCCTCGGCGACGGGGGACTCTGCGGGCGCGGGCTCCACGGTCGCCGGGTCCACCGATGCCGGGGCGGCTGCGGGCTCGGCGGGGTCGGTCGCGGCCTCGCCCGTCGGCTGGTCGGCGGGCTGGTCGGTGGGGGCGGGCTCCTGGGCCTCCGCGTCCTGTGCGGCCTCCGCGCTGTCGGCGGGTCGGCCCTCCGCGTTCACATCCGTGACCTCGGGCTCGACGAGGGCCTCGGGTACGGGCGGCTGCTCGGGCTCCGGCTGCGGGGCGGTCTCGGCTCCCTGCGCCTCCACGACGTCGTGGAGGTCCCGGTGCTGGGGCTGGTCCTGCTCCGCGACGAGTTCGACCGGCTCGGTGGCCTCCGGGGTCTGCGCGGCGGGCTGCGGTTCCGGCTGCGCGGACTCCAGCGGCTGGGCCTCCTCGACCACTGCCTCGGGCTGGGGCTCGGGCTGCGCGGCCTCTGCCGGGGCTTCCGGCGTCTGGACCTCGACCGCCCCGATCACCTCGACCGCCCCGGCCTCCTCGGGCCGCGGCTCCTCGGCGACGGGCATCTCCGCCGGCTGCTGGGGGTCCTGCGCGAGGGCGGCGTCCGGTGCGGTGTCCGTGTCCGGTACGACCTCTGCGGCGGCCTGCTTCTCCGGGGACGCGACGGCGGGCTCCTGGTCCGGCGCGGCGGTCGCGAGCTGTGGGTCGGGCAGAGCGGCGAGGGCCTGCTCATCGGCCACGGCGGTCGGCGCCTGCTGCTCGGGCGCGGCGGTCTGCTCGGCGGCCTCCGCCACGATCGCGTCGGCCTCGGCCGGCTGGGCCGGTACGGGCTCGGCGCCCGCCTCGGCCTCCTGCGGCGCCTGGGGAACGTCCTGGGCCTCGGCGACGCTCTGGGCCGGGACCGGCTCGGGGCCCTCGGCGGCCGGGGGGAAGGGCGTCGCGTCCGGCGACTGCGCGGCCGGGTCGGCGGGCGGGGCCTCCTCGAAGGCCTGCGCCTCGGGTGCCGCCGCCACCGGCTCGGGGCCCTGCGGAGCCTCGGTCCGCGGGGTCTCGGTCTGGTGAACCTGCGGGACCTCGGCGGTCACGGGCGCCGAGGGCTCCACGGGGGACTCCGGGGCCTCCGAGGCCTCCGGCGCCGGCGTCTCCATGACGACCGGGGCTTCGGCGGTCTCCTGGAACTGAGCCTGGACGGCGGCCTGTTCTTCCACGGCCTCCGGAGCCTGGGCCGGCACTTCGGCCGCCTCAGGGACCTCGACCGCCGCCGGGACCTCTGCCTCCAGGGCGGCCGGTGCTTCCGGGGCCTGGAACTGCGCGGCGACCGGGGTACCCACGGCTTCCGGGGTCCGGAACTGCGCGACCGCGGCCTCCTGCGCCAGGGCGTAGGCGGCGTCCTGGGCCTGGTGGAGGGCCTCGGCGTCCTGGATCTCCTCCGGTACGTCCGCTACGCCGGCGGCCTGCGGAGTCTCCACGGCCGGCGAAGTCTCCGCCACGGTCACGGAGATCGGTGCCTCCTGCGGAACGACCGTTTCTGCGGCCCCTCCCCCGGTGGCCACTCCCGGCGCGGGGGCGGCTGCGGCGGGGGCGCCGACCCACTGCGACACGGGCTGCTGGGGCACGTCGAGGTACTCGGGGCCGGTGGTGGGCGTGCCGGACTGGCGTACGGCGCCGGGCGGGACGGGGGCGCCCGCCGGGCCTCGGTCGGCGAGGGAGCGGACCGGGCTGGCGGAGGCGTCGGGGGTGGGCGGGCCGAGGTGCAGCGGGCGGCGGGCCACCGGCGGCTGCGGGACGGGGGTCGCGACGGGGGTGCGGACGGCGCTGAGGTCGTGCGAGCCGCTGTCGCGGCCGGACATCTCGTGCGGGCCCGGCTCGTGGACGGCGGGTTCGTGGACGACCTGGACGACGGGCTCGGGGGCGGGCGGCGGCATCTCGTTGCCCCACGCGCCCTGGGCGCCCGGCAGCAGGAGGTCTTCGTCCTCGGTGGTGGTCTCGGAGAGGTAGGTGTACGCACCCGGCGCGGGGACGCCCGGCTGCTCCACCATGCCTGCGCTCTCCGGCAGTCCCTCGCCCGGGACCTGGCCGGTGTCGGTCATGCGTACCCCTCGCCCATCGGTTAGTGCCTCCATGCCAGCTGGCCCGGGAACGGCGCACCTACCGCCCCACTGTGGAGAACGAGCGTGCGTGCCCAGCGGCACGTGACGACCCGGCTGCTTGTCGACAAAGCCATGGAAAGGCCATTGTCCCGGTCGTCCCGCCGTCGCGACAGCTTGATCCGCGACAGTCCGCTGTGGACTGCGCCACGTTGCGCGTCCTCCCCGTTTCGCCGTACCACACACGCTCCCAAAACGGGCGCGTTTTTAGGACATTGACCGACGAAGTGCCGGGTGTCGAAGTGCGGTACAACAGTCGGCCAGCCTACCGCGCCGGTACGACAACCGGATCACAGGGAACGTTCGGGCAACGTCCCGCTGAGCAGGAACGCGACGCTGCGTTCCCGCTCCGTCCAGGCCCGTGTATCGAGTTCCACGGACTGGACGAAGTCGCAGCGGACCTCGTATCCGTGCTCGGTGAGGTCCCGTCCGACGCGCTCGGCGGCGGGGCGGGTGAGGGCGTGGGTGACGATGCGTCGCGGGCGTCGGTCGGCGACGGCGGAGACCACCGCCGCTCCCCCGCCGCCGACGCGTACGACGTCGGGTTCGGGGAGGTTCTCCAGGATGTGCGGGGCGGCGCCGTGGACCACCTGGAGCTGTACGCCGAAACGGCGGGCGGCGAGGGTCGTCCGGCCGCAGGCCTCGGGGTCGCGGTCGACGGCGATGACGGCGGCGCCGCAGCGGGCGGCCTCGGTGGCGAAGGCGCCGCTGCCGGAGCCGATGTCCCACACGAGGTCGCCCACGCGCGGTCCCAGACGGGCCAGTTGGGAGGAGCGCAACAGTTCGCCCTCGCCCTCGCCGAGGGAGTCGCCGTAGACGCCGGAGGGCAGCGCCCAGCCGCGTGGTCCGGTGCCGGGGTCGCGGCCGGCGAGCCAGCCGCCGCCGTCGGTCGCGCCGGCGTGGCCACCGATGACGATGACGAGGTTGGGGTCGCGCCAGGTGTGGTCGACGGCCTTGTCGGAGGTGACGACGGTGACGCGTTCGCGTTCCGTGCCGAGTTCCTCGCAGATCACGAAGGTGCGATGGACTCCGTCGAGGAGCAGGCCGAGTTCGGCGGGTCCGGCGCCGGGCGAGGTGAGGACGGCGACCTTGGTGTGGGCGCGGCACACGTTCACCGCGCGGCGCAGCGTACGGCGGTGGGCGACGACGACCTGCGCGTCGTCCCAGGGCATGCCCGCGCGGGCGAAGGCGGCGGCCACGGAGGAGACGCCGGGGACGACTTCGACCTCCAGGCCGAACTCGGGGTCCCGGAGGGTGCGGACGACGCCGAAGAAGCCCGGGTCGCCGTCGGCGAGGACCACGGCGGTGCCGCGGTGGCCGGCTATGCGGCGGGCGGCGAGGGCGGCGCTGCCGAGGCGGATGCGTTCGGCGGCCGGGGGTACCTCGGGCAGGGCGAGGTGGTGGGCCGCGCCGGCCACCAGGGTGGCGGCGGCGAGGGCGGAGCGCGCCGCGGCGGTCAGGGGCGAGCCGTCCCAGCCGATCACCGTGACCCGGTCGGCCATCGTCGTCAGTCTCCAGAGGGTTTTCGCAGGTCGTCGGGAATGCCCGCACAGGGTCCCGTGAGACTACCTGGTGACACGGTGGGGCCCGGTGGCCGGGCTCGCGGCCTCGCGTACCCGTGGGTTGTTCAGTTCCAGTCCGCGTAGGAGCCGAAACCACCACTGTCGCCCAGTTCCTCGCCGACGCCCTCGATGTCCTCCGGGAGGAGACTCCAGATGATGAAATCCGTGCGGACCTCGGTCCAGCCGTCCTCGGGGGTGCGGGTGCGCGCTATGCAGGCGTTGCGCAGCACGCCCTCGCTGATACAGCCGATCTTCTGCGCGACCTGCTGGGAGGCGGTGTTGTCGGCGGCGGTGCGCAGCTCGATCCGTTCGAACTTCTGCTCGCGGAACAGCCATTGGGCGGTCGCGAGGGCGGCCTCGGAGGCGTAGCCCTCGCCGCGTGCCCAGGGGGCGACGACGTACGACAGTTCCGTGGAGCGCACGTGCCAGTCGGTCTCGGTCAGCTGGATGCGGCCGACCAGGCGCTGGGTGAGGAACTCGGTGACCGCGAGGTCGAGGCCGCGTCCCGACGTGCGTTCGGTGGGCGCGTACTCGGTGATCCAGGTACGCGCCTCGCGTTCGGTGAAGGGCTGTGGGACATCGGTCCAGGCCATCACCTGTTCGTCGTTCATCATCTCGGTGTAAGCCTGGATGTCGTCCTCGTCGAACGGGCGCAGAACCAACCGATCCGTGCTGATGGAGATGTCGGGAAAGGTGCTCATCATGCGCCGCTCCGTAACCTTCGAAAACTTTGAGAGCCTGCTGAACTGCCCAGCATGCAGCATGAAAGCACTGAATAGCACCACAGGGCCCACTCCCCGTGAGGGAGCGGACCCCATGCGTGGCGATACGCCGTATACGTGCCGTCGGCGCGGTCGGTCCTGCGGAGCGGTCAGAAGGACGGGATGACGGAGCCGTTGCTCCACTTGTCCTCGATGAACTTCCTGACCTCGTCCGAGGTGAGCAGCTTGGCGAGCTTCTTGACGCGCGGGTCGTCCTCGTTGCCTTCCTTCACGGCGAGGAAGTTGCCGTTCGGGTTGTCCTTGGCGGGTTCGACGGCGAGGGCGTCGTCGGCGGGCGAGAGGTCGGCCTCGATGGCGTAGTTGCCGTTGATCACCGCGGCGTCGACGTCGTCCAGGGAGCGCGGGGTCTGGGCCGCCTCCAGCTCCTTGAACTTGAGCTTCTTCGGGTTGGCGGTGATGTCGGCGGGGGTCGCGTCGGTGCCGACGCCGTCCTTGAGGGTGATGATCCCGGCGGAGTCGAGGAGCTTGAGGGCACGCGCCTCGTTGACCGTGTCGTTCGGGACGGCGACGGTCGCGCCGCTCTTGAGGGCGTCGGCGCTCTTGACCTTGTTCGAGTAGAGGCCGAGCGGCTCCAGGTGCACGGTGACGACGGGCACGATGTGGGTGCCCTGCTTCTTGTTGAAGTCGTCGAGGTACGGCTGGTTCTGGAAGTAGTTGGCGTCCACGGAGCCGTCCTCGGTCGCCGTGTTCGGCAGGACGTAGTCGGTGAACTCCTTGACCTCCAGGTCGAGGCCCGCCTTCTTCGCCAGGTTGTCCTTGACGAAGGTGAGGATCTCGGCGTGCGGGGTCGGGCTGGCGGCGACGACCAGCGGACCGCTCGTGTCGGAGGCGGTGTCGGCCTTGTCCGCGCCGCAGGCGGTGAGTCCGAGGGTGAGGGCTCCGGCGGCGAGTACGGCGGTGGTGAGCTTGGCGGTGTTACGCACGAAAAGTGCCTTTCCTTTTGGGTGGAGCGATCCCGTCGTGGGTGGGACGGGACATCTGCGGGTGCCTGGAGTCGGCGTACGGGCTAGGAGGCCTTGGTGACCTCGGCCGTGGTGGGCTTGGCCTTCAGGAGGCGGAGCCGGGGTGTGGAGCCGGAGTGGCCGCCGCGCCGGTGGAGGGCGCGGGCCGCGTAGTCGCCGGCGAACTGGATGACGGAGATGACGACCGCGAGGACGGCCACGGTGATCCACATCAGTTCGGTCTCGAAGCGCTGGTAGCCGTAGCGGATGGCGATGTCGCCGAGGCCGCCCGCGCCGACGGTGCCGGCCATGGCCGAGTAGCCGATGAGGGCGACGACGGTCGTGGTGGCCGAGGAGATCAGCGAGGGACGGGACTCGGGGACGAGGACCCGGCGGACGACGGTCCAGGTGTTGCCGCCCATGGCCTGCACGGCTTCCACGAGCCCGTGGTCCACTTCGCGGACGGCCGTCTCGACGAGGCGCGCGAAGAACGGGATCGCGCCGATGGCGAGCGGCACGATGGCGGCCTCGCGGCCGATGGTCGAGCCGGTGACCCAGCGGGTGAAGCCCATCAGCGCGACCATCAGGATGATGAAGGGCATCGAGCGGGCGATGTTCACGATCTGCCCGACGACCTTGTTGGCGAGGACGTTCTGCAGCAGGCCGCCCCGGTCCGTGAGGACGAGGAGAAGGCCGAGCGGGAGTCCACCGACGACCGCGATGAGGGTGGACCAGCCGACCATGTAGAGGGTGTCCCAACACGCCTGCTCCAGCAGGGGCCGCATCTCGTTCCAGGTCACTTGGCACCTTCCTTGACGAGCGTGGACGTCTGGGCGTCCCGGCCCACCACGTCGATCTGGAGGCCCTGCTCGCGCAGGAAGCCGACGGGGACGACGTTGTCCTCGTAGCGGCCGGGCAGTTCGATGCGCATCCGGCCGATCTGGAGGCCGCCGACGGTGTCGATGGCGGCGCCGAGGATCGAGATGTCGATGTTGTACGTACGGGACAGCTGCGAGATGACGGGCTGGGTCGCGGCCTCGCCCTGGAAGGTGACGTCGAGGACCGTGCGGTCGTCGCCGGAGGCCTCGCCGCCGACCGGGAAGAGGGCGGCGGCCAGTTCGGAGCCGGGGGTGGCGAGCAGTTCGCTGACCGTGCCGGACTCCACGATCCGGCCCTTCTCCATGAGGGCGGCCGAGTCGCAGATCGTCTTGACGACGTCCATCTCGTGCGTGATGAGCAGGACGGTCAGGCCCAGCTGCCGGTTGAGGTCGCGCAGCAGTTGGAGGATCGAGCGGGTGGTCTCGGGGTCGAGGGCGCTGGTGGCCTCATCGGAGAGGAGGACCTTCGGGTCGCCGGCCAGGGCGCGGGCGATGCCGACGCGCTGCTTCTGACCGCCGGAGAGCTGGGCCGGGTAGGCCTTCGCCTTGTCGGCGAGGCCGACGAGGTCGAGCAGTTCCAGGGCCTTGCGGGAGCGCTCCTTGCCGGACCTGCCGAGGATTTCGAGGGGCAGCTCGACGTTGTCCTGGACCGTGCGCGTGGAGAGCAGGTTGAAGTGCTGGAAGACCATGCCGATACGGCTGCGCGCCCGGCGGAGTTCCCGGCCGGCGCGGGGGCCGCGGCCGGCCAGGGCGGTGAGGTCCTGCCCGTCGACGGTCACGGTTCCGGCGGTGGGGCGTTCGAGGAGGTTGACGCAGCGGATCAGCGAGGACTTGCCGGCGCCGGACTGGCCGATCACGCCGTACACCTCACCCTCGCGTACATGCAGATCGACGCCGTCGAGGGCGGTTACCTCTCGGCCTCGGCCTCGGTCAGCCCGATAAATCTTCGTCAGGCCCGATGTGGTGATCACTGGATTTCCGTCACTGTCGAGTGCGCGGGCGTGGGTGTGCCCGGGCACGGGTGCAAGCGGTCAGGGACGCGACACGGTTCTCGCGGTGGCGATGGAACCGGGGGAGAACATGTGCGCGGGGAGGCTCGGTCCGTCACACGGAACGGTGTGCGGGGCCTTCTAGCAGGCGCACATTCGACACATACAACGAGCACCGGGCGTCATCGTCGCCTCGGTCGCAGGGGTGCGGTAGCTCGTCGTGGTCATGAGATCAGTAAAGCAGATGTATGTGGCAGGCGAGAGCGGGCTGTCCGTATAGCGGACGGATCTACGGGACGTATCCGCAGGTGCGGCGGGGTGGCGTCCACCCTGTGGGCATCTGCCGTTGTGGCCAAGGCCACGATGGGCGGTCAGGGGGTTTCAGGGTCCGGGGCCGGGCGCGGCGGGGGTTTTGGGCCGTAATAGGGTCGCGGCATGCTTGTTGCCCTGACGGTGACGACCGCCGTCGCCGCGCTTCTGCTCGCCGCCTGGTGCGGCTGGGCCGCGTATCGCGATCAGCCGACCAAGGACTGGCACTTCATCGGCATGGCCGTGGTGTCGGTGCTGGCCCTGGTCCAACTGGTCGTCGGTATCGTGCAGTTGGCGCGTGGGGAGAAGCCGGAGCAGGGGACCACGATCTTCGTCTCCTACCTTCTCGGGGCATTCGCCTGTGTCCCGGTGACCGGGTTCATGTCACTGGCGGAGCGCACCCGCTGGGGCAGCGTGACCGTCGCGGCCGGCGGTGTGGTGCTGGCCGTGCTGCAGGTGCGGCTCTATGACATCTGGGGAGGCTGACGTGACCGCCACGGACGACGTGCCGCAGCGGGAGAAGCGGGCGCGGCTCATCAGTGGGCCGGGGATGCTGCTGGTCTGGCTGTACGGCGTGATGGTCGTCGGGGCGGTGTCGCGGTCCGTCGTGCAGATCTCGACCGAGTTCGAGCATGCGCCGCTCGCGTACTCGCTGTCCGCGGTGGCCGGTGTCGTGTACGGGTTCATCACGTACTCGCTGGTGCGGGGCGGGGAGTTCGCCCGGAAGGCCGCGCGGATCTGTTGTGCGGTGGAGTTGGCGGGTGTGCTGATCGTGGGCACGTGGACGCTGGTGGAGCCGTCGGCGTTCCCGGACAAGACGGTGTGGTCGGACTACGGGATCGGGTACCTGTTCATTCCCGTGATTCTGCCGGTCACCGCGCTGTATTGGCTGCGGAAGAGTGCGCGTCAGGGGGAGGCCGCCTGAGGATCGTCAGGCGGCTGCCGGTCCGTCGTGGCTGGTCGCGCAGTTCCCCGCGCCCCTTCAGGGGCGCGCCCCTGCTCTACGCCGTCGCCGCGTAAGCCTCCGCCGGCTTCTCCAGCACCACCATCGGTACGCCGTCCTGCCCCTGGCTCGTGCCCACGGTCTCGTAGCCGACCTTGCGGTACAACCGCAGGTTGCCCTCGCTGCGGTGGCCCGCGCTGAGGCGGAACCTGGTGGCGCCGTGCTCCTCGGCGAGGGCCGACTCGGCGGCGCGCAGGAGCCGTGCGCCGATGCCGTGGCCCTGGAGGCGGGGGTGGACGCAGAGTTTGCCGATGGCGGCGGTGCCGTCGGCGTCGAGGGCGCCGCGCACGGAGCCGACCACCTCGTCACCCAGCCTGGCCACGAACACACAGTCCGAGGCGACCTCCGCGCGGACGGAGTCGAGGCTCTGCACGAGCGGATCGATGCGGTAGTTGCCGTACAGTGCCGCCTCGCTCTGGAAGCACAGGTACTGCAGCCTGAAGATCTGCTCGGCGTCCTGCTCGGTCGCCACCGAGATGGTCACGCTCATGCCCATGTGTGCACGCCTCCCGCTCACCTGCTCACCCGATGTCCTTCACTCCTATCCCCGTGGTTCGCGTGCCGCAACCTCCGCGGTCAGCAATCGCCGAAGACATCCCAGACATCTGGAACGTTCCGGACCGAGGCTGCCCTGTGAGATACCCAACTCACCCGCGATCTCACGGTAGGTGAGGTCCTTCGGGGACAGCAGGGCCGCGAGCAGCCGGGGGCAGCGGCCGGGGAGCCGGCGTACGGCCGCGTACAGCGCGCGGCGACGGGCGGCCGTGAGGGCCTGCTGTTCGGGGCCCGGCACGCGGTCGTCGGCGGGCTCGGCGGCGTAGGGCTGTTCGAGCCGGGCCGTGCGGCGGCTGAGCCGGGCCTCGAAGCGGACGGCGCTGCGCAGCCAGCCCTCGGGGTCCGTGGGCGGGCCGTCGGCGTCGAGCCGTTCCAGCAGGCGCAGCCAGACGGCCTGTTCCAGGTCCCCCGCCTCGGCGCCGGCCGCGGAGGCCTCGGCCGACACCTCCGCGACCAGCAGGGGGCGGAGGGTCGCGAGCATGTCGTGTGTCATATGCCCCGGGACGCCGCCGCCCCGGCAGGGGTTGCCGGGGCGGACGGGAGTCACCCCAACCGGGGCATGGGGCTCGGTCGTTGACGTTCGGGGCCGGCGGGCGGCCGTCAGCCGTCGACGAAGTCCGCGTGGGCCAGCAGGCCCGTGTCCGGGTTGTCGGTGAAGATGCCGTCGATGCCGGTGTCGAAGTACACCTTGAACGCGCCGAAGGCGTCGCCGTAGGCGTTGGCGTCCGTGCCCTTGCGGAAGTTCGCGGGCAGGAAGCTGTTCTCGTTGCGCATGGTGTAGGGGTGCAGGATCAGGCCCTTGGCGTGCGCGTCGGCGACGAGGGTGGTCGGCGTGGTGAGGTTGCCGGCCGAGTCGCGCGGGATGATCAGGTCGAGCGTGGGGCCGATGCCGTTGGCGTACGAGGCGATCCAGGCGAGCCCGGCCGGCTTGACCAGGTCGGCGACGGTGCGCGGGTCGCCGGCCTCGACGAAGTCCCAGGGGCGGGTCGCGGCGCCGGAGAGCAGGACGACGAGCGGGCTGTCGACCAGGCGGTTCAGGCGCTGGATGCTGCTCGGCTCGAACGACTGCAGGAAGACGGGCGAGTTCTTCCTGTGCCGGTCGTACTTGCGCAGCAGCTTGGCGAGGGGCTCCTCCAGGCCGAGGCCCAGCTTGCGGAAGTAGGTGGGGTGCTTGGTCTCGACGTGCAGCCAGATCCGCCTGCCCCGCTTCCTGCCCTCCTTGTCGGCCCAGCGCAGCACCTCCTCGAAGGAGGGGATCTCCCAGCGGCCGTCGTAGAGAGTGTTCTCCTGGCGGTTGCCCGGGATGCGCTCCTTGGCGCGCAGGGTCTTCAGCTCGGCGAGGGTGAAGTCCTCGGTGAACCAGCCGGTGTAGGAGACGCCGTCGACGACCTTCGTGGTCTTCCGCGCGGCGAACTCGGGGTGCGCGGCGACATCGGTCGTGCCGGTGATGTCGTTCTCGTGACGGCATACGAGATGGCCGTCCTTGGTGGGCACGAGGTCCTGCTCGATGACGTGCGCGCCCATGTCCAGGGCCAGCTGGTACGAGCCGAGCGTGTGCTCCGGGCGGTAGCCGCTGGCGCCCCGGTGCGCGATGACCGTCGGCACCGGCAGGCTCCGGTAGCCGCCGCCCGAGTGACCGGCCGACTGCGCGTCCGGCTTCGCCTCGTCGGCGCTCGCGGTGGCGGGCAGTCCGAGGACCGCTCCGCCCGCGCCGAGCACCGCCGCGCCGAGCAGCGCCCGCCGGCCCGCCCCGCGTCCCTGCTCGTTCGAGTCCTGCGACTGCCGCGACTCCTGCGTCCCCATGACCGGCTCCTCCACCGTGATGCCCCGCACCTGTCAAAGCGGGACGATCGTAGGTGTCCGGAGGTGACCGCCGGGAGACCTGGGACCGAACAAGCGGAAGACGCCTTGTGTCGCACCGGAGGCGGAAGTTGACGGAGTGTCGGTTCGGGGACGCGACCTCCGTCACATGTCACGGTCCGGTGACACGCGGCCATCCGGGCGTCACCGCAGGTAAAGCCGCGTCAATTGTTGGTATCCACTCGGTGAACCCGATGTGCGCCGGCCTGTGAGCCGGGAGTATCGTCCTCACCTGCACAGACTTGTACCGGAACGCTTGACATGGGAGGGCCTGTTGTCCCGCTTCGTGCTCATCAAGGCAGTGCTCGGACCGATCATGCGCCTGATGTTCCGCCCCCGGGTGGAGGGTGCGGAGCACATTCCGGGGGACGGTCCGGTGATCCTCGCCGGCAACCATCTGACCTTCATCGACTCGATGATCCTGCCGCTGGTCTGCGACCGGCAGGTCTTCTTCATCGGCAAGGACGAGTACGTCACCGGCAAGGGAGTCAAGGGCCGTCTGATGGCCTGGTTCTTCACCGGCGTCGGCATGATCCCCGTCGACCGTGACGGCGGCCGGGGCGGGGTCGCCGCCCTGATGACCGGGCGGCGCGTGCTCGACGAGGGCAAGGTGTTCGGTATCTACCCCGAGGGGACGCGGTCGCCCGACGGCCGTCTGTACCGGGGGCGTACGGGCATCGCCCGGCTGACGCTGATGACCGGGGCGCCGGTCGTGCCCTTCGCGATGATCGGGACGGACAAGATTCAGCCGGGGGGTGCGGGTGTGCCGCGGCCGCATCGGGTGACTGTGCGGTTCGGTGAGGCGATGGAGTTCTCCCGGTACGAGGGGATGGACCGGGATCGGTATGTGCTGCGCGCGGTGACCGATTCCGTGATGACCGAGGTCATGCGGCTTTCGGGGCAGGAGTACGTGGACATGTACGCGTCCAAGGCGAAAGAGGCGGCGTAGTAGGTCGTTCGTCGGCTGCGGGTCCGTGGGGGCTTGTCGCGCAGTTCCCCGCGCCCCTAGCCCCTAGCCCCTGCTGTCCAGCCGTTGGCCGCGCAGCATGAACCATGCCGCTGCCGCCGTGGCCAGGAGGACTGCCGCTCCCGCGCCTGCGGCTATGGCCAGGCCGTCCACGAAGGCGTCCTGGGCCGAGGTCAGCATTTCGTGGGCCTTGGCCGAGGGCATGCCTGTCGCCACCTCTGCCGCGCCGCCCAGTGACTCGTGGGCCTCGGGCGGGGTGCCCGCGGGGGCGGTGAAGTCGCGGTAGACGCCGGTCACGATGGAGCCCAGGATCGCGATGCCCAGGGCGGCTCCCAGTTCGTACGCCGTTTCGGAGACCGCCGAGGCCGCGCCCGCCTGTTCCTTGGGGACGCTGGAGAGGATGACGTCGGCGGTGACGGTGAAGGAGAAGCCCGCGCCGATGCCGACGATCAGCAGCGCGGCGCCGATCAGCGGGTAGCCGGTGGACCTGTCGACCAGGGTGAGCAGGGCGAGGGCCACGCCGATGGCCGCGAGGCCGCCCGCGACCACGGACCGGACGGAGAAGCGGCGGGCGGCGGCGCCGGCGATCAGGCCCGCGACGACCGCGCCGATGGCGGCCGGCAGTTCGGCGAGACCCGCCTCCAACGGGCGCCTGCCCTGGACCAGTTGCAGGAACTGGGAGAGGAAGAAGACCAGGCCGGAGAGGCCGAGGATGGTCAGCAGGTCGGCGAGGACCGCACCGGAGAAGCCCCGGTTGCGGAACAGACGCATGTCCAGCAGCGGATGCGGCAGGGTGAGCTGACGGCGTACGAAGAAGAACAGCCCGGCGATGCCGAGGAGGCCTGCGGCGAGCGCGTCGCCGTCGACGCCGTGGGTGGCGATCTCCTTCACCGCGTACACGACACCGATCATGCCGACCAGCGACAGGCCGACGCTGAGCATGTCCCACGGGCCCGGGCTCGGGTGGCGGGACTCGGGCAGCAGCTTGATGCCGACGAGGACCAGGACGGCCATCACCGGCAGGTTGATGAGGAAGACCGAGCCCCACCAGAAGTGTTCGAGGAGGAACCCGCCGACGACCGGGCCGACCGCCGTACCGGCGGAGGCCGTGGCGCCCCAGATGCCGATGGCGAGGCTGCGTTCACGCGGGTCGTGGAAGAGGTTGCGGATCAGGGCGAGGGTGGCGGGCATCAGGGTCGCGCCCGCGACACCGAGCAGCGCCCGCGCGACGATCATCATCTCGGGCGTCGTCGCGTACGCGTTCAGCACGGATATCGCGCCGAACGCCGTGGCGCCTGTCAGCAGCAGCTTCTTGCGGCCGATGCGGTCGCCGAGGCTGCCGGCGGAGACGAGCATGCCCGCGATGACGAACGAGTAGACGTCGCCGATCCACAGGAGCTGGGTGCCCGAGGGCTTCAGGTCCTCGCTGATGTAGGGGGTCGCGAGACCGAGGACGGTCGCGTCGACGGCCACCAGCAGCACGGCGAGCACGAGAACGGCCAGCGCGAGCCAGCGGCCCGGCCTCATCTCCGTCTCCGTCGTGCGCGCCGGCCGCAGGGTGCTGGTCATGATTCCTCTCTCGGTTGTGCGGGACGCTCCGGTCGTACGGGGCTTCCCGGTTGTTCGGGGTGACGCAGTGCGCCGCCGAGCAGCAACTCGACGATCATGAAGGTGAAGTCGTTGGCGGCCACGCGGCCTTCCGAGACCGCCCAGGCGCCGGAGGCCAGCAGGCCGTAGAGGGCCTCGGTGAGCCAGGCCGGGGTGAGGTCGATACGGAACTCGCCGGCCGCCTGGCCGCGTTTGAAGAGATCCGCGACGCGATCGTCGATCCGGGCCCAGCCCTCGTGCCGCTCCTCCCCCTCGAACAGCTGGTTCTCGGTGTAGAGGAAGGCGAGGAGGCCCGCGGCGGGTTCGATCTCCCGCACCAGCCGGTGTACGGCCTCACGGGCCGGGCCCTCGGCCAGGGCCGCCGCGTCCAGCGCGGCCTCGCACTCCGCGATGCCGAGCGCCTCCAGGGCCCGGACGAGCGCGTCGCGCCCGGCGAAGTGGCGGTGCAGCGTGGCCCGGCTGATCCCGGCGGCCTTCGCGACCTCGTCCATGGTCGCGGTGGACTTGCGGGTCAGCAGGGCGGCTGCGCTGCGCAGCACGTGTTCACGATCGACGGCCATGAGACAACCATAACCCACATGAGACATCATTGTCTCACTGCGGGCATGGGTGTCTCATGGGTGAGGGTTCAGCGGTTGTTTGAGTGCGGGGGCGGGCCGTGCTCAGTGCCAGGGCAGGCTGCCGCGCTTCTCCCAGTACGTCCGCGGGTCCTCGACCAGGTCCGCGAGGCGGGACAGCTGCTCGTCGTCGAGGTCGACGACCGCCGCGTGCAGGTTGGAGGCGAGCTGGGTGACGGTGGCGGCGCCGGAGAGGACGACACCGGCCCACGGCTGCCGCAGGACGACCGCCAGGGCGACCGCGTCGCAGCCGAGACCCGTCTGTTCGGCGACGGTCCTGAGCGCGTCGGGGGCGTGCGGGCCGGCGAGGCGGCCGTTGGCCATGCCCTCCTTGACGATCACGGTGAGCCCGGCGTCGTGCGCCTCGGCGAGGGCGGGTGCGGCGGAGGTCTCCAGCGCGTTGTACGTCGACTGGACCGTACGGAAGAGGGGTTCGCCGTCGACGGTCACGGTGAGCGCGGTGCGGATGGCCTCCGCCTGGGCCGGGCCGCTGGTGGAGAAGCCGATGGTGACGCCTTGGGCCGCCGCCTCCGCGAGCCTGGCGTGGAGTTCCTTGTCGGTGAGGGCCGGGCTGTCCGGGGTCACCGAGTGGATCTGGTAGAGGTCGAGACGGTCGCCGAGCAGCTCACGGGTCTCGGCGCGCTGTCGCTCGTACGTCCGGAGGCTGTGGTCCTTGACCTCGTGCTTCTCGGCGTCGGTGGTCCAGTCGGCGGTGTAGGTGTAGCCCCACTTGCTGCCGATGACGATGTCGTCGAGGTCGGGGCGGGCCTTCAGCCAGTCGGCGAGGAACTCCTCCGAGAGGCCGTACGAGCGGGCCGCGTCGAAGTAGCGGACGCCCTGGGCGTGGGCGGCGTCGAGGAGTTCGTGGGTGCGGGCGCGGAGGGCTTCGACTGTGCGGTGCTCTCCGAGGTCGGTGTCGCGGCCGAGGTTGATGTAGCCGGGGCGGGCGACTGCGGCGAGGCCGAGTCCGAGGTGGCAGGTGGGGGTTGTCGCTGCGGCCAGTCGGGCGAAGGGCATCGCGGGCTCCGTTCGGTGGGCTCCTTGGGGCTTCCGACCAACGTAACGCGCGATGACCTTCGGGGTGGGGAGTGGGGGCTCCGGGGAGTTTTCGCCCCCGCCGCCCCTACCCGTCCCATCCTTCAGGGGCTGCGCCCCTTCGACCCCCTTCGCGCTCCGCGCGGGGTGGGTGGGTGCGTGCGGGTTCGGTGGGTGGGTGCGTGCGGGTTCGGTGGGTGGGTGCGTGCGGGTTCGGTGGGGCTTCTCGCGCAGTTCCCCGCGCCCCTGACAAGCAGGGGCGCGGTCCCTGCTTACTTGTTGCTCTTGGCGGTCGCCCACGCATGCTGGGTCGCCACGTTCGTCTTGATCTCGGCCAGTTGGGTCGCCACCGCGCTCGGGGCCGTGCCGCCTCGGCCGTTGCGGGAGGCGAGGGCGCCGGGGACGTTGAGGACCGAGCGGACCTCGGGGGTCAGGTGGGGGGAGATCTTGGCGAACTGGTCGTCCGTCAGGTCGTCGAGCTCCTTGTTCTCGGCCTCGGCGGTCTTGACGCACTCGCCGGCGACCTCGTGGGCGACGCGGAAGGGGACGCCCTGCTTGACGAGCCACTCGGCGACGTCGGTGGCGAGGGAGAAGCCGGCGGGGGCCAGTTCCTCCATGCGCTCGCGGTGGACGGTGAGGGTGGCCATCATGCCGGTGAAGGCGGGCAGGAGGATCTCCAGCTGGTCGATGGAGTCGAAGACCGGCTCCTTGTCCTCCTGGAGGTCGCGGTTGTAGGCGAGGGGCAGGGCCTTCAGGGTCGCCATCAGCCCCGTCAGGTTGCCGATGAGGCGGCCGGACTTGCCGCGCGCCAGCTCCGCGATGTCCGGGTTCTTCTTCTGCGGCATGATCGACGAGCCCGTGGAGAACGCGTCGTGGAGGGTGACGAAGGAGAACTCCTTCGTGTTCCAGATGATGACCTCCTCGGCGATCCGGGAGAGGTTCACGCCGATCATCGCGGTGATGAAGGCGAACTCGGCGACGAAGTCACGGGACGCCGTGCCGTCGATGGAGTTCGCCGAGCTGCCGTGTTCGAAGCCCAGGTCCTTCGCCACCGCCTCCGGGTCCAGGCCCAGGGAGGATCCGGCCAGGGCGCCCGAGCCGTACGGGGAGACGGCCGTGCGCTCGTCCCACTGGCGCAGCCGCTCCGCGTCCCGGGAGAGGGACTGGACGTGGGCGAGGACATGGTGGGCGAAGAGGACCGGCTGGGCGTGCTGGAGGTGCGTGCGGCCGGGCATCGCCACGTCCGGGTGGGCCTCGGCGAGGCCGATCAGCGCGTCCTGGAGGTCGGCGATCAGGCCGCCGACCGTGCGGGCGTGGTCGCGCAGGTACATGCGGAAGAGGGTCGCGACCTGGTCGTTGCGGGACCGGCCTGCGCGCAGCTTGCCGCCCAGGTCGGGGCCGAGGCGCTCCAGGAGGCCGCGCTCCAGGGCGGTGTGCACGTCCTCGTCGGCGACGGTGCCGACGAACTCGCCCGAGGCCACATCCGTCTCGAGCTGGTCCAGGCCCGCGATCATCCGGGTCAGCTCGTCCTCGGTGAGCAGGCCCGCCTTGTGGAGCACGCGCGCGTGGGCGCGGGAGCCCGCGATGTCGTACGGGGCCAGCCGCCAGTCGAAGTGGACGGACGCGGACAGCTTCGCCAGGGCCTCGGCGGGACCGTCGGCGAAACGGGCGCCCCAGAGCCGTACGTCACCGCTGTTGCTGCTCACTCGCGTTGCTCCTAGAGAGGGTTGGTCGGTCGCAGGCACGCACTGCGTTCGCTGCTATGCATGATTATGCAGAACTCTGCATGAATCGTCAATCTGAGAGAACTTTGAGAGATACGGAGGAAGGTTTGAACAAACGAAACCGCTTACCCGTAACTCTCCCCGAACGCAGGCGCCGCGTTTGTAAACAACGACCACACCCGACCCTAGTGAGGCATCCGCATGTCCAGGGCTCTTCCGAAGTACAACAAGCGTCGCGTAGGGATCATCGGCGGCGCCGCCGCTGTCGTGCTCTCCGGAGCGGTCATCGCGG
The DNA here is from genome assembly GCF_040297125.1 of Streptomyces sp. NPDC001868. Taxonomy (NCBI): domain Bacteria; kingdom Bacillati; phylum Actinomycetota; class Actinomycetes; order Kitasatosporales; family Streptomycetaceae; genus Streptomyces; species Streptomyces sp. NPDC001868. The sequence continues at coordinate 211,359 of NZ_JBEOYO010000009.1, forward strand.
GTTCCGCCCTCGCCGGTGAGGGTGCCAACAACAACGGGCAGGACGCGGCGGCGGGCGCGTCGCCCGGCACCATCTCCTGCCCGGCCGTCGAGGGAAGCCTCCCGGCGATCCCCGCCTCCGCGCAGGCCGAGGTCACCAACAACCTCGCCCAGCTGCAGACCCAGATCCAGGAGGCCAACAAGCGCCTCGTCGACACGGTCGGCCAGGGCGGTCCGAACTTCGTCCAGAACGCCATCCTCGGCCCGCTGGAGGACAAGCGCGTCGCCGCGCTGAACCGCATCGAGACCGCCATCGGCCGCGCCGCCGCCAAGCCCGAGGGCCTGGAAGCGCTCGCCCCCTGTGAACTCGTCCAGGGCGGCGCCGCGGGCGCCGGTGCCGAGGCCGGTGCGGGCGAGGAGGCCGGTGCGGGCGCGGGTGAGGGTGCCGCGGACGCGGGCAACGCCGGTGCCGCGGGCACCATCTCCTGCCCGGCCGTCGAGGGAAGCCTCCCGGCCATCCCCGCCTCCGCGCAGGCCGAGGTCGACCGCAACCTGGCCCTCCTCGACACGCAGATCCAGGAGGCCAACCAGCGCCTCATCGACACCGTCGGCCAGGGCGGCGCCAACTTCGTCGACAACGCCATCCTCGGCCCGCTGGAGGACAAGCGCGTCGCGACGCTGAACCGCATCGAGACCGCCATCGGCCGCGCCGCCGACAAGCCCGAGGGCCTGGAGGCACTCGCCCCCTGCGAGCTGAACGAGGGCGCCGCGGGCGCCGGTGAAGAGGCGGACGCCGGTGCCGAGGCCGGCGCTGGTGCGGAGGCCGGTGCCGAGGCCGGTGCGGGCGAGGAAGCCGGTGCGGGCGCGGGTGAGGGTGCCGCGGACGCGGGCAACGCCGGTGCCGCGGGCACCATCTCCTGCCCGGCCGTCGAGGGAAGCCTCCCGGCCATCCCCGCCTCCGCGCAGGCCGAGGTCGACCGCAACCTGGCCCTCCTCGACACGCAGATCCAGGAGGCCAACCAGCGCCTCATCGACACCGTCGGCCAGGGCGGCGCCAACTTCGTCGACAACGCCATCCTCGGCCCGCTGGAGGACAAGCGCGTCGCCGCGCTGAACCGCATCGAGACCGCCATCGGCCGCGCCGCCGACAAGCCCGAGGGCCTGGAAGCGCTCGCCCCCTGCCAGCTCAACCAGTAGTCCACGGGTGGTCCGCCGGCCGGCCCGTCGGTAGCGCGTCGATGGGCCACCGGCGGACCACCGGATCGACCCGAGTGACCTCCCGCGCCCCCAGTGGGTGACAGGAGCCGTGTCCGCCCCGCGCGCCGGCCGGGGTGGACATGGAAGACCTGGTTCCGGGTGGACCCCAGCGATGGGGTCCACCCGGAATTCGTGTGTCCGGGCCCAGCGCCTCGGGGATCCGAGCCAATTCCTTAGACAGGCGAAGCGTTTCCGTCGATAATCGTTAGCCATGGGAAAGACTTATGAGCGCATCGACGGCCGCCTGCGTTCCTTCATCGAGGCCCAGCCCCTCTTCTTCACCGCGACCGCGCCCCTGTCCGCCGACGGCACGGTCAACCTCTCCCCCAAGGGCCTCAAGGGCTCGTTCGTGATCCTCGACGAACTGACCGTCGCCTACCTGGACTTCGCCGGGTCCAACGCGGAGACGATCGCGCATCTGCGCGAGAACGGCCGGATCACCCTCATGTGGTGCGCCTTCCAGGGCCCGCCCAACATCGTCCGCGTGCACGGCACGGGTGAGGCCGTCTTCCGCGACGACCCGCGCTTCCCCGGACTCCTCGCCCGCTTCCCGGACATCGACCCGACCCCGCACGGCCTGCGCGCCGTCATCGTGGTCCGCGCCGAACGCGTCCGCGACAGCTGTGGCTACTCCGTGCCCTTCATGGCGTACGAGGAGGACCGCGACCTGCACGGCCGGCGCTTCGCGCGCGAGGACGACGACTCGCTCAGCGCCTACTTCGGCTCCAAGGAGCACATCGCGACCAGTCTGGACGGACTGCCTGGGCTGCCCCTGCCGCTGCCGCCGTCGAACCCCTGACGGCACGGGACCCTCGGACCTCATCCGGTACCGGGCGTTCCACAAGGGAGTTGTTCACACCGTTGAACACACGGCACTCCCTGCACGTACGTGTGGGCCAAGGGTCCAGCCCACCACGGAGGAACCGTGTCCACGATCGCCGGAGGTCGCGCAGCGCGCCGCCAGACGATGCGCCGCATCCGCCCTCGTCGTTCTCCCGCCGTCCCGTTGCTGATCGCCTTCTGGGCGGGCGCGGCCGCGGTGGTGTGGCTGTGGTGGGACAACACGCCGTCCATCGCGGACCAGGGCAGCAAGATGGTCAACGCCGGCCGGATCACCGGGCTGCTCGGCGGGTATCTGATGGCCCTGGTGGTCCTCCAGATGGCCCGGGTGCCCGCGCTGGAACGCCGGGTCGGCTCCGACCGGGTGGCCCGCTGGCACGCGATGACCGGCCGCTACACGCTCTGCCTGGTCGTCGCGCACGTCGTCCTCACGATGTACGGGTACGCCCTCCAGGCCGGCCTCACCCACACCGCGATCCTCCAGCAGACCATCGACTCCATCAACCAGCTGCCGGACATGGGCAAGGCCGCCATCGGCACCGGTCTGCTGGTGTTCATCGGGCTCATCTCGATCGGCCCGGTGCGCAAGCGGCTCCCGTACGACCTCTGGTACCACACGCACCTGCTGACGTACGCGGCCACGTTCCTGACGTTCTGGCACCAGATCACCACCGGCAACGAGTTCGCCGCCACGCCCGCCGCGAAGACCGCCTGGTACGGGCTGTACGGGGCGGTGACCGCGCTGGTGGTCTGGTACCGGATCATCTGCCCGATCAAGCTGAACATGAAGCACCGGCTGCGGGTCGAGGCGGTCATCGAGGAGTCGCCCGGCATCGTCTCGGTGCTGATGAGCGGGCGCAAGCTGCACCGGATGGGCGCGGAGGCCGGGCAGTTCTTCCGTTGGCGGTTCCTGGCGCCGGGCATGCGGTTCAGCTCGCACCCGTACTCGCTGTCGGCGGCGCCCCGCCCCAACATGCTGCGCATCACCGTCAAGGCGATCGGCGACCACAGCTCTGCCCTGCGCGATCTGGAGCCCGGCACCCGGGTGTGGGCCGAGGGCCCGTACGGGGCGCTCACGGCCGGCAAGCGCAGCCGGGGCAAGGTGCTGCTGGTGGCCGGCGGTGTGGGCATCACACCGATGCGGGCCCTGTTCGAGACGCTGCCCGGCGCGGCCGGTGACCTGACCCTGCTCTACCGGGCCAACACCACCCAGGATCTGGCCCTGTGGGACGAGCTGGCGCTGATCGCCGAGGAGCGCGGGGCGCGGCTGATGTACGCGGTGAACAGCCCGGAGGGCGAACGCCCCGACATCTCGCCGGACTCCCTGCGCCGCAAGATCCCGGACATCGAGAGCCACGACGTCTTCCTGTGCGGGCCGCCCGGTTTCGCCCAGGGCGTGTACGAGGCCCTGCGCGGCGCGGGTGTACCGACCCGCCGTATCCACCACGAGTCGTTCGAGATGTGAGCGATTCGAGAGACGGGCGACGGGACCGCTCGCCGCGCGTCCCATCCGACCGTCACAGCCACAGGTCCCACCCGACCGCCCACCCCGACTTCTGGCCGTGGGGCCCCACGGGTTCGTCCCAGGGGTCTCCCCCGCGAGACTTCATATTTCAGGAGCTGAAGGAGCGATGAAGAAGAGCCACCCCATCCGGCGGACCCTGCTCGCCACCGCCGCCACCGTGTCCGGCATCGTGCTGCTGCTGTCGCTGAAGCCGGCCTCGGACGCCGGTTCGGTACAGGCCGGAGCCGCCGGGGGCGCGCCTTCGGCACAGGGCGGGGTGGCGGCCGGCGCGCAGACCCTGACGGGTACCGCCGTGCAGACCGAGTACGGCCCGGTCCAGGTCCGGATCACCGTCAACGGCGGCAAGATCACCAACGCCGAGACGGTGCAGCAGCCCAGCGGCGGCCGTTCCACCCAGATCAGCGGCGACGCGATCCCGAAGCTCAACCAGGCGGCGGTGGCGGCGGGCAGCGCCCAGATCGACGCCGTCTCCGGCGCCACCTACACCAGCGCCGGCTACAAGGAATCCCTCCAGGCCGCCCTCGACCAGGCCGGCAAGGCGCAGGGCTCGGGCGGCGGCGCCCAGGTGCTCACGGGTACCACCGTGCAGACCGAGTACGGGCCGGTCCAGGTCCGGATCACGGTCAGCGGTGGCAAGATCACCAACGCCGAGGCCGTGCAGGCGCCGAGCGGCGGTCGCTCCACCCAGATCACCAGCGACTCCGTGCCGAAGCTCAACCAGGCGGCGGTGGCGGCGGGCAGCGCCCAGATCGACGCCGTCTCCGGCGCCACCTACACCAGCGCCGGCTACAAGGAGTCCCTGCAGGCCGCCCTGGACCAGGCCGGCAAGGCGCAGGGCTCGGGCACCGAGGCCGGGGCCGGCGGCGGGCAGGCCGAGGCGGGCGGCGGCGCGCAGGAAGGCGCGGGCGGCGGCGCCGAGGACTCCGGTGCCGGGCAGGCGACGGGCACCCAGGTGCTCACGGGCTCCACCATCCAGACCGACTACGGCCCGGTCCAGGTCCGTGTCACGGTCAGCGGCGGCAAGATCACCAACGCCGAGGCGCTGCAGCAGCCCAGCGGGGGCCGTTCCACGCAGATCAGCAGTACCGCCATCCCCCAGCTCAACCAGAACGCCGTCTCGGCAGGGAGCGCTGACATCGATGCTGTCTCGGGCGCCACATACACCAGCGGCGGTTACAAGCAGTCCCTCCAGTCCGCGCTGGACCAGGCCGGCTGATCCGGTGGCCGAACCCGCCGGGGCCGCCGCGCCCGCCCAGCTGCGGCACGCCGAGGAGGTGATGGGCACCGTCTTCTCCTTCGACATCCGGGGAGGCGAGCCCGCCGCGGTGCGGGCCGCGCTCGACGAGGCGGTGGCCGGGCTCCACGCCGTGGACGAGGTGTTCAGCACCTATCGCGAGGACAGCCGGATCTCCCGGCTGGCCCGGGGCGAGGTGACGATCGAGGAGTGCGAGCCCGAGGTCGCCGAGGTGCTCGAACTGTGCGCGGAGGCCGAGCGGTTGAGCCGGGGCTGGTTCAGCGCCACGTACGAGGGCCGCTTCGATCCGACGGGGCTGGTGAAGGGGTGGGCCACCGAGCGGGCCGCCCGGCGTCTGGTCGACGCCGGGGTGGTCGGGGTGAGCGTCAACGGGGGCGGTGACGTGCAGTTGTGCGGGGTCCCCGGTCCCGAGCGGCCGTGGCGTGTCGGTGTCGCCGATCCGCTCCGGCCCGGGGGACTCGCGGCCGTCGTCACCGCCGCCGGTACCGACCGCCTCGCCGTCGCCACCTCCGGCACGGCCGAGCGGGGCGCCCATATCGTCGACCCCCGCACCGGCAAGTCCGCCGTGACCGACCTGGTCTCCGTGACGGTCGTCGCCCCCCGCCTGACCTGGGCGGACTGCTGGGCCACCGCCGCCTTCGCCATGGGCTCCCGCGAGGGCCTCGCCTGGCTGGAGTCCCTGGAGGACACGGAGGCATTGCTGATCACGGCGGGCGACGAGGTCCGCTGCACAGGAGGACTGGCCGCGCGGCTGGGCTGAGCTCGGGGCGGGGTTTCGCTCACCGGCGCTTGCCGGGTGCCGCCTGCGCCCACCCGTGCCGCCCCAGCGGCACGACTGCCCGCAGCTGTGACGGGCGGATCCCAGCACCATCCCGCCGTCGGATAGGCGCCGCACCGACAGCCCGACAGCCCGCGGCTACGACAGGCGGATTTCAGCATCCCGCTGCCGGGTGAGCGCCGCACCGGCAGCACGACTGCCCGCAGCTGTGACGGGCAGATCCCGGCAACCGGCTGCCATGCGGGTACGGGTCGGGAAAAGGCGGGCGAAGCCCGGTTTTCCAGGGGCGCGGGGAACTGCGCGGCCGGCCACGACGTACCCGCAGCCGGCCTCCCCGCGAAACGCACCCCTTCGGTGGCCGCTCAGTGACCGTTCTGAGCCAACCGCAGCAGATGATCGGCCAAGGCCTGCCCACCCACCGGATCCCGGCTGATCAACATCAACGTGTCGTCACCGGCGATCGTCCCCAGGATGTCGTGCAGCTCCGCCTGGTCGATGGCCGAGGCCAGGAACTGGGCCGCCCCCGGCGGCGTCCGGAGCACCACCAGATTCGCCGAGGCCTCCGCGGAGATCAGCAGCTCAGCCGAGAGCCGCCGCATCCGCTCCTCCTTCGCCGACTCCCCCAGCGGAGCGCGAGGCGTCCGGAAACCCCCCTCGCTCGGCACCGCGTAGATCAGGTCACCGTCGGTGTTGCGGATCTTCACCGCGTTCAGCTCGTCCAGGTCCCGGCTGAGCGTCGCCTGTGTGACGCTCAGCCCGTCGTCGGACAGCAGCTTCGCCAACTGGCTCTGCGACCGCACAGGTTGCCGGTTGAGGATGTCCACGATCCGCCGGTGGCGTGCGGTGCGGGTCTGCGGCACGGCGGGCCCCGCCTGGTCGTGCTCCTGCGCCTGGCTCATCGTCGTCTCATTCCCCGGCTCGTCCGTCCCCACTGTCTTCGTGCGCCGCCCGCGCCGCGTCGAGGACTCCGGGCAGCGCCCCGAGGAGGGCGTCCACCTCCGCGTCACCGATGGTGAGCGCCGGCATCAGTCGTACGACATCGGGGGCGGGCGCGTTCACCAGGAAACCGGCGTCCTGAGCGGCCTGTTGCGCCAGGGGCGCGAGTGGCTCGGTGAGCACGATACCCAGCAGGAGGCCCGCGCCACGGACATGGTCGATCATCGGGTGGCCGAGGGACTCGATTCCGTTCCGCAGCTTCTCGCTCTGCCGCTTGACGTTCTCCAGCAGGCCCTCCGCCCGGATGGTCTCCAGGACGGCGAGTCCGGCGGCGCAGGCGACCGGGTTACCGCCGAAGGTCGTCCCGTGCTGTCCGGGCTGAAGCAGGTCGGCGGCCCGGCCGAAGGCGACGGTCGCGCCGAGCGGCAGTCCGCCGCCGAGGCCCTTGGCGAGGGTGACGACGTCGGGCAGGACGCCCTCGTGCGCCTGGTACTCGAACCAGTGCCCGGTCCGGCCGACGCCGGTCTGCACCTCGTCGAGGACCAGCAGCGACCCGGTGGCGGCCGTGATGGCACGCGCGGCCTTCAGATAGCCGGCCGGCGGGACCACGACACCCTTCTCGCCCTGGACGGGCTCGATGATGACGAGGGCCGTCTCCTCGGTGACCGCGGCGGCCAGGGCCTGCGCGTCGCCGTACGGGACATGGGTGACGTCGCCGGGCAGCGGGTGGAAGCCGGTCTGTTTGCCGGGCTGGCCGGTGAGGGCGAGGGCGCCCATGGTCCGGCCGTGGAAGCCGCCCTCGGTGGCGACCATATGGGTCCGCCCGGTGAGCCGGCCGATCTTGAACGCGCCCTCGTTGGCCTCGGCGCCCGAGTTGCAGAAGAAGACCTTGCCGTCGCGGCCGAAGTGCTCCAGGAGCCGTTCGGCGAGGGCGACGGGCGGTTCGGCGACGAACAGGTTGGAGACATGGCCGAGGGAGGCGATCTGGGTGCTGACGGCCTCGACGATCGCCGGGTGGGCGTGGCCGAGCGCGTTGACCGCGATCCCGGCGACGTAGTCGACGTACTCGTTGCCGTCGGCGTCCCACACCTTGGTGCCCGCGCCGCGGACGAGCGAGAGCTTCGGGGTGCCGTAGTTGTTCATGAGCACGCCCTGCCACCGCTGGGTCAGCTCGTCGTTCGCGGTCATGCCCCGTCCCCCTCTTCCGCATCCGCCACGACCATCGTGCCGATGCCCTCGTCGGTGAAGATCTCCAGCAGGATCGAGTGCTGGACCCGGCCGTCGATGACCCGGGCGGTCTGGACGCCGTTGCGTACGGCGTGCAGGCACCCCTGCATCTTCGGCACCATGCCGGAGGACAACTCCGGCAGCAGCTTCTCCAGTTGGGAAGCGGTGAGGCGGCTGATCACCTCGTCGGAGTGGGGCCAGTCCTCGTAGAGGCCCTCGACGTCCGTGAGGACCATGAGGGTTTCGGCGCCCAGAGCAGCAGCGAGTGCCGCAGCCGCCGTATCAGCATTGACGTTGTAGACATGTCCGTCGTCCTGGCTACGGGCGATCGACGAGACGACCGGGATGCGGCCGTCGGCGAGCAGTGCCTCGATCGCGCCCGTGTCGATCGCGGTGATCTCGCCCACCCGCCCGATGTCGACCAACTCGCCGTCGATCTCGGGCAGGTGCTTGGTGGCGGTGATGGTGTGCGCGTCCTCGCCGGTCAGTCCGACGGCGAGCGGCCCGTGCTGGTTGAGCAGCCCGACCAGTTCGCGCTGTACCTGTCCGGCGAGCACCATGCGTACGACGTCCATGGCGTCCTCGGTGGTGACGCGCAGGCCGGCCTTGAACTCGCTGACGATGCCGTGCCGGTCGAGGGCGGCGCTGATCTGCGGGCCGCCGCCGTGCACGACGACGACGTTGAGCCCGGCGTGCCGCAGGAAGACGACGTCCTGGGCGAAGGCGGCCTTCAGGTCCTCGTCGATCATGGCGTTGCCGCCGAACTTGATGACGACCGTCTTGCCGTTGTGACGGGTCAGCCAGGGCAGCGCCTCGATGAGGATCTGGGCCTTGGGGAGAGCGGTGTGCTTCCGCGTGGTGCTCATGACGAGTAGGCGCTGTTCTCGTGGACGTAGTCGGCGGTGAGGTCGTTGGTCCAGATGGTGGCGGTCTCGGACCCGGCGGCGAGGTCGGCGACGATGTGCACCTCGCGGTAGCGCATGTCGACCTTGTCGCGGTCCTCGCCCACGCCGCCGTTCTTGCAGACCCAGACGCCGTTGATCGCGACGTTCAGCCGGTCGGCCTCGAAGGCGGCCCGCGTGGTGCCGATGGCGGAGAGCACCCGGCCCCAGTTGGGGTCCTCGCCGTGGAGGGCGCACTTGAGGAGGTTGTTGCGGGCGATGGAGCGGCCCACCTCGACGGCGTCGTCCTCGGTCGCGGCGTTGACCACCTCGATCTTGATGTCCTTGCTGGCGCCCTCGGCGTCCCGGATCAGCTGCTGGCCCAGGTCGTCGCAGACCGCGCGGACGGCCTCGGCGAACTCCTCGTGATCCGGGGTGACCTGGGAGGCCCCGGAGGCAAGCAGCAGCACGGTGTCGTTGGTGGACATGCAGCCGTCGGAGTCGACGCGGTCGAAGGTGGTGCGGGTGGCGGCCCGGAGGGCCCGGTCGAGCACGTCGCTCTCCAGGTCGGCGTCCGTGGTGAGGACGACGAGCATGGTGGCGAGGCCGGGCGCGAGCATGCCGGCGCCCTTGGCCATTCCGCCGACCGTCCAGCCGTCCTTCGTCACGACGGACGTCTTGTGCACGGTGTCGGTGGTCTTGATGGCGATGGCGGCCTTCTCACCGCCGTGCTCGGAGAGCTGCGCGGCGGCGGTCTCGACGCCCGGGAGCAGCTTGTCCATGGGCAGCAGTACGCCGATGAGGCCGGTGGAGGCGACGGCGATCTCACCGGCGCTGTGGCCGTCGAGGACCTCGGCGGCCTTCTCGGCGGTGGCGTGGGTGTCCTGGAAGCCCTTGGGGCCCGTACAGGCGTTGGCGCCACCGGAGTTGAGGACGACGGCGGAGACCCGGCCGCCCTTCAGCACCTGCTCGGACCACAGGACCGGCGCGGCTTTGACGCGGTTGGAGGTGAAGACGCCCGCGGCGGCGAGGCGGGGCCCGGTGTTGACCACGAGGGCCAGGTCCGGGTTGCCGTTCTCCTTGATTCCGGCGGCGATGCCCGCCGCCGTGAATCCCTTGGCTGCCGTCACGCTCACGGTGCGACTCCGATCGTGGAAAGCCCCGTCGTCTCGTGGAGTCCGAGGGCGATGTTCATGCTCTGGAGGGCGCCACCGGCGGTGCCCTTGGTGAGGTTGTCGATGGCGCTGATCGCGATGATCCTGCCCGCCGCCTCGTCGAAAGCCACCTGCACCTGAACGGCGTTGGAACCGTAGACGGACGCCGTGGCGGGCCACCGCCCCTCGGGGAGCAGATGGACGAACGGCTCGTCGGCGAAGGCCTTCTCGTACGCGGCGCGCACGGACTCGGCGGTGACGCCGGGCCTCGCCTTGGCGCTGCACGTGGCGAGGATGCCGCGGGGCATGGGCGCGAGGGTCGGTGTGAAGGACACGGAGACCGGCTCGCCGGCGACCCCGCCGAGGTTCTGCATCATCTCGGGCGTGTGCCGGTGGCCGCCGCCGACGCCGTACGGGGACATGGACCCCATGACCTCGGAGCCCAGCAGATGCGGTTTGGCCGCCTTGCCCGCGCCGGAGGTGCCGGAGGCGGCGACGATCACGGCCTCGCTCTCGGCGAGGCCCGCCGCGTACGCCGGGAACAGGGCCAGCGTCACGGCCGTGGGGTAGCAACCGGGTACCGCGATGCGCTTGGACCCCTCCAGCGCGGCGCGGGCACCCGGCAGTTCGGGGAGGCCGTAGGGCCAGGTCCCGGCGTGGGGCGAGCCGTAGAACCGCTCCCAGTCGGCCGGGTCCTTCAGCCGGAAGTCGGCGCCCATGTCGACGACGAGCACCTCCGGGCCGAGCTGCTCGGCCACGGCCGCGGACTGCCCGTGCGGCAGCGCGAGGAAGACCACATCGTGGCCCGCCAGCACCTCGGCGGTCGTCTCCTGGAGCACCCGGTCGGCCAGGGGCAGCAGATGCGGCTGGAGCCCGCCCAGGCGTTGGCCCGCGTTCGAGTTGCCGGTCAGTGCACCGATCTCGACCTCGGGGTGCGCGAGCAGCAGGCGCAGCACTTCGCCGCCCGCATATCCACTCGCTCCCGCCACCGCCACGCGTACCGCCATGGAACCCTCCTCTTAGATGGCATGACTATACGTTTCGATGCACGTTTATGCAATCTGTGAATGGGAGGCCGCATACGATCCGGCGGCGACTTGGCACTACCGGCACCACTGGCACTACCGGCACTACCGGTGCCACTGGCACTACCGGCACTACCGGCACCACTGGCACTACCGGCACTACCGGTGCCACTGGCGCGTCTGGGGCTTCATGCCGTCGCGGGGCGGATGCATAGGATCATGGGCATGGCGCTACGACCTGCTCTGGTGAACATCAAGGCTCTCGACGACGCGTTGGTCGGCCGGTTCTGGGCGGAGGCGCTCGGCTGGGAGGTCTCCGGCGGCGGGTCCGGTGCCACAGCCGCCAAACCCGTCGGCTTCGACTGGCTGGACCCGGTCGGCGTCTGCGTCGACGTCATCGCCGTCCCCTGGCCCCGGACGTCCACCAAGAACCGTGTGCACCTCGATCTCGCCACCACCTCCGGGGCCCATCAGGCGGAGCTGGTCGCGCGTCTGAAGGCTCTCGGCGCCACGCCCGTCCACGTGGGCCAGGGCGATGTGCCGTGGACGGTCCTCGCCGACCCGGAGGGCAACGAGTTCTGTGTGCTGGAGCCCCGGGAGGTCTACCGGGACACCGGGCCGATCGCCCGGGTGGTGGTCGACTGCGCGGAGCCGCGGGCCATGGCCCGGTTCTGGGACGAGGCGATCGACTGGACCCTGCACGAGGTGACCGACGATCGCGCGGTGTGGCGCTCCGCCAAGGGGGTCGGCCCGTATCTCGAGTTCCACCGCACCGGCCTGAAGACCGTGCCGGACCGCGTCCACCTCGACCTGGTGCCGGACCCCGGTGACGACAAGGCGGCGGAGGTGGCCCGGCTGCGGGCCCTCGGCGCCACCGACCTCGACGTCGGCCAGGGCGATGTCCCGTGGACCTGCCTGACCGACCCGGAGGGCCGCGAGTTCTGCGTCCTCGCCCGGTCCTGACGCGGCGCCCGGACGACACCGGCGAGTGGCTCGGCACCGGTGACCACGGCCAGGCCCCTAGGACCGCGACTCCCGCATCAGCTCATCCACCAGCGTCTCCACCAACTCCTCCATCGTCGTGAGCGGGAGCGACGGGTTGGCGGCGGCAGCTTCCGCGACCTGCTGATCGGTGTCGCCGAGCAGGTCCGTGATGACCTGGGGCGGCAGCGCCGGGTGACCGGCGGCGAGGTGTCTCGCCCGTTCGTCCGCCAGGCAGGGCAGGAGCGCCGGGGCCGTCGCACGGGGGTGCCGGGCGATCTCACGGAGCGCCTTGCGCGCCGAGGGGGTATGCCGGGACACGTGTTCCAGCAGGGCCGGGGTGGCGTCCGGGTTGGCCGCCACCCCGGCGAGGACGTGGACCCCGTGCCGGTCGACCATGGCACGCAACCGCGCCTCGGGCAGACCGGGGTGCGGAGCTATGGACTTGGCCACTTTCGCGTCGGTGTCGTCGGCAAGCGCGGCACGGATCGCGGTCGGCAGATCACGCCGCCGGGCCAGGAGCACACGTACGACCGCGTGCGGCGACCGGGCCAGTTCCTCGACCTCGGCGGCCGTGGCGGAGGCGATCCGGGGCAGGAGGGTGCCGCCGATCCTGGTGGTGGCGGCCAGGCGGGCGAGCACGTCGAGCGGCACCCGCGGGTTGTGCGCGAGCCCGCGCCGGACGTCGGGGCAGGTGTCGTCGGCCAGCGCGCGGATCAGGGTGTCGTCGATCGCGGGGTTCCCGGCGAGGTCGGCGCGCGTACCGGGCGTGGGATCCACGGCGAGCCGTGCGTATGTCTCCGGGGGCAGACCGGGGCGGACGGCCAGCGCCCGGCGCAGGGACATCGAGGGGTGGTCGGCGAAGCCCGCGACCACCTCAGCCGGTGTGGCCGGGTTCTTCAGGGCCGCCCACAGCAGGGCGAGCGTGGCGGAGCCGTGGGAGCCGTCGCACGAGGCACCCGGCAGCAGATCGCAGTCGAGCCGCGCGCAGTCCGAACCATGGGTGAACGGCGGCTCCTCCCGGTCGCAGACCAGACAGCGCCGCGCGGGCGGCAGCCCCTCGCCGGTGACGAGCGCCGCCAGCACGTCCGACGGCGTGGCCTCGTTGGCCGCCACCGCGCCACGGACCTCGGTATGCGGATGCCCCGCGAGCCGGGCGGCCACGTCCGGCCGCGCCCACAGGGCCAGCTCCGCGACGACCCGTACGTCCGGGTCCGCGGCGAGGGTCTCCACCACGTCCGGCGGCAGACCGGGGCAGGCGGCCAGCTTCTCCCGGTGCCGGACCTCCGGATCCGCCGCGAGGAGGCGGGTCCACTCCGGGTCGCCGGCACCCTCGTCGAGCAGGGCGAGGGCGGCGAGCGGTTGTGCCGCGGGGTCGACGTCGGCGGCGGTGAGGATGCCCCGGTGCGCCGACCCCGCCCCCTGCGCCTCGTCCCGTGAGGCCAGCGCGACCGCCTGCGCCCGGCTGAGGTCGGCACGGTCGGAGAGGCCGTGGTCGACCTCCTCGTCCGCGACCGCGACCAGCCGGTCGACCAGCTCGGACGGCAGAGCCGGATTGGCGGCGAGGCCACACAGAAGATGCTTCACGGAGGCATCCTGCCCGGGCCCCTGCCGAGCGGCTCATGATTTTCGGACGGCGGGACGGCGGGACGGCGGGACGGCGGGACGGCGGGACGGCGGGACGGCAGGGCCTCAGTTGTACGGCCAGGCCCCGGTCGTACGGCCGGGCCGCAGTCGTACGGGCGGATGTGCGCGCTCAGCCCCGCCAGGAACTACGCCCCGGGTCAGGACCGCCGGTCGTCCGACTGGGCCGCCCGCTCCGCGTCACGCCTCTTGAGGCGGGCGCCTTCCTTGCGGACCTCGGCCTGGGTGGCGCGCTCCTTGCGCAGCCACTCGGGGCTCTCCTGCTTCAGGGCCTCGATCTGCTCGGTGGTGAGGGCCTCGGTGACTCCGCCGCGCGCGAGCCCCGCGATGGAGACACCCAGCTTCTCGGCGACCACGGGGCGGGGGTGCGGGCCGTTGCGGCGCAGCTCCTCAAGCCAGGCGGGCGGGTCCGTCTGGAGCGCGGTCAGCTCGGCGCGCGAGACGACGCCCTCCTGGAACTCGGCGGGGGTGGCCTGGAGGTACACACCCAGCTTCTTCGCCGCGGTGGCGGGCTTCATGGTCTGGGTGGTCTGGTGCGACGTCATGGGGTCAAGGGTATCGAGCGTGCGCGCGACCGCCGACCACGCACCGGATCGGCGGCGATGACCGGGCCCGGCCCCCCGCCCGTTAGCCTGGGCACGTGACAGGCTCGGAAGCATCCCCCGCGTTCCCTTCGTTCCGGCTCGCGTACGTGCCGGGAGTGACGCCCACCAAGTGGGTGCGGATCTGGAACGAGCGGTTGCCCGACGTCCCTCTGACCCTCCTCCAGGTGACGGCCACCGAGGCGTTCGGTGTGCTGCGGGACGGCGGCGCCGACGCCGGTTTCGTGCGGCTGCCGGTGGACGACACCGACCTCAGCGCGATCCCCCTCTACACCGAGACCACGGTGGTCGTGGTCCCCAAGGACCACGTCGTCGCGGCGGTCGACGAGGTGACCACCGAGGATCTGGCGGACGAGGTCGTGCTGCATCCGCTCGACGACACCCTCGGCTGGGAGCGCCCGCCGGGAGAGCCGGCGTTCGAGCGGCCGGCCACCACGGCGGACGCGATCGACCTGGTGGCGGCCGGGATCGGACTGCTCGTCGTCCCCCAGTCGCTGGCCCGGCTCCACCACCGCAAGGACCTCACCTACCGCCCGCTCACGGACGCCCCCGAGTCCCGCGTCGCCCTGTCCTGGCCGCAGGACGCGACCACCGACCTGGTCGAGGACTTCATCGGCATCGTCCGAGGCCGCACGGTCAACAGCTCCCGGGGCCGCGCCAAGCCTCCGGAGGAGAAGAAGCAGCCCCAGAAACCCAAGCGCCCACACCGGCCCGCCGCGGGCAAACCGACCGCCCGCGGCGGCAGAAACCCGAAGAGCGGCGGCAAGACCGGAAAGCCCCGCCGCCGCTCGTGAGCAGGGCGCCCGCTGGATGGGCCGAAGGCCCGCCTGGGGGCGCGGGGAACTGCGCGACCAGCCCCCGCACCCCCGCACCCGGCTCACAAACCCCAGGTCACCCCCACCCTCACCGCTTCTTGATCCTCAGGAACGTCACCGAGTTCGCCGGAAACGTATAACTGAACTCCCGAGCCACCCCACTGAACGTGGACGTGACCGGCGCCACCGGCGTAGCCGTCTCCGTGTTCACCGCGTCCGGCGCCGCCGTCAACGTCGTCACCCGCGCCTTGGACCGCACCTTCGCACCCCCGAGATCGATCGCCGCCCGCGCGGCCACCCCCTGCGCGTTGACGACCTTCACGATCAGGTCACCGGTCTTCGCGTCCCGCGTCACCACCTGCCGGAACGGCTCCGCCGCCTTGTCGTCGGTGAAGGAGCCCCACTCCTGCCCGTCGAGCAGCAGGGTCACCTGCCGCCCCCGTACCTTGACCTCGACGTCGTACGTACGGCCCGTCTCGATGGTCCCCGGCTTGGAGATCAGCGTGGACTTGCCGCCGTCCACGGCCGCCTCGACCGCGCTGGTGGTGTTGTTCCAGCCGCCGAGGTTCCACCAGTAGTAGTTGCCGGTGTCCTTGACGCCGAAGGCGACGAGGAAGCCCTCCTTGCCGGACTTCTTGGTGGCCTTCACCTTCAGGTCGTAGTCGTGCCAGGCGGTGTCACCGGCCTGGACCATGGTGTTCTCGGCGGCCACATCGGTCTGGACGTACTGCCCGTCCTGGACGCTCCAGCTGCCATTGCCGGTGTGCGTCCACCTGGAGGCGTCACCGCTGAAGTCGTCGGTGAGCAGGGGCGTGCCCTCGGCCGAGGTCACCCGCACGTCGTCGTACGCCGCTGTCGTCGCCCAGGTGGACAGGCCCACGGCACCCGTGATCGGGCCGGT
This sequence comes from Streptomyces sp. NPDC001868, assembly GCF_040297125.1. Taxonomy (NCBI): domain Bacteria; kingdom Bacillati; phylum Actinomycetota; class Actinomycetes; order Kitasatosporales; family Streptomycetaceae; genus Streptomyces; species Streptomyces sp. NPDC001868. The sequence continues at coordinate 227,158 of NZ_JBEOYO010000009.1, forward strand.
CAGCGCGGGCGTCCCGGTGGCCGTCGACGGTACGACGCGGTCGCCGACGTTGTTCATGAAGAGCTTCTGCGTCTCGTAGGAGGCCGAGCCCCACGAGGCGTGGTTGTTGAACCAGATCATGTCCGGCCGCCACTGCACGTAGTCCTCGTTGGCGAGGAGCGGCGCGTACGAGGCGAGCTTCACGATGTCGGCGTTGCGCTCCAGGCCGGTCATGAACGCGGCTTCGGAGAGGGCGTTCTTGAAGGCGTTGCCCTGGGAGGCGTACTCGCCGAGGAAGACCTTCGGACCGTTCCGGTCGTAGGAGTCGTAGCGGTCGTTGTTCTGGAGGAACCACTGCGGGCTGTTGTAGTAGTGCTCGTCGACCATGTCGACGTTCGCCTCGCGGTTCAGCTTCCAGGCGGTGTCGAAGGTGGTGCCCGTGTCGTCGGGGCCGGAGTTCGAGATCACCTCGATGTCGGGGTACTTCGCCTCGATGGCGGCCCGGAACTTCTGGAAGCGGGCGAAGAACTCGTTCGGCAGGTTCTCCTCGTTGCCGACGCCGAGGTGGGTGAGGTGGAAGGGCTTGGGGTGGCCCATCCGGGCCCGCTTCTTGCCCCACTCGCTGCTCACGGGCCCGTTGGCGAACTCGATGAGGTCCAGGGTGTCCTGGATGTGGCGCTGGAGCAGGGCCTCGTCGTCCGTGGCCTTGTTCTGGCCGCAGCCGGTGACGAGGGCGGGCACCACGGGCAGCGGCATCGCGCCGATGTCCTCGGAGAACTGGAAGTACTCGTAGTAGCCGAGGCCGTAACTCTGGTTGTAGCCCCAGAAGTTGGAGTTCGTCGCCCGCTGTTCGACCGGGCCGATGGTGTCCTTCCACTGGTACGAGCGTTTGCGCTCCCAGTTGGAGGCCTCGCTGTAGTCCTGCATGGAGCCGGTGTTGACCAGACAGCCGCCGGGGAAGCGGACGAAGCCCGGCTTCAGGGCGGCGATCTTCTCGGCGAGGTCCTTGCGCAGACCGTTCCGGTGGCCCTTGTAGGTGTCACGCGGGAAGAGCGACACCTCGTCGAGGGCGGCGGGGCCGGCGGAGGCGACGGTCAGACGGCCGTCGGAGCTGGTCCGCGTCGCCTTGAGAGCGACCTTGTACTTGGCCCAGCCGCCCTTGACGGCCACCCGCCGCGCCGCGGCGAGCGTGCCGTCGGCGTCCTGGAGGGTGACGGTCAGCTTCGTACGGCTGTCGGCGCGCGCCCACACCGAGAAGTCGTACCTCTTGCCCTCCTCGACACGGACACCGGTGTTGTAGCCGGCGTTGGTGACGGCCGAACCGGCGCCCAGGGAGAGGTAGTTGCGGTTGCGCTCGTTGAGCCGGCCGGCGTCGTTCACGACCTGCGCGGTGCCGTCGACGGCCCAGGAGGTGAGGGGGGTGTAGGCGCGGTTGTCGGCGGTCGAGTACTCGAAGGACCGGTTCTGCACGAGTTCGGCGTACAGCCCGCCGTCGGCGGCCCGGTTGATGTCCTCGAAGAAGACGCCGTACATCGTGTCGTCGATCTTCGCGCCCCTGGCGGACGGGTCGACGGTGATCGCGTAGTCGGTGACGTCCTCGGCGTGCGCGGGCGCCGGGACGGAGGCGGCGGCCACCAGGAAGGCGGTGGCGGTGAGGCCGAGTCTCCAACGGGTGCGGGTGCTGCGTGACATGGATACTCCGCGGCTCGGGGTGGGGTCTGGAGTGACAGGAGCTGTTCGAAATGTCAGACGATGATCAGCACATCGAACGGCAAGATAGGGAGGTGACCAAGAGAGCGTCAACGGGTCGCACAGCACCGAAAGTGTCGGAAGTGGTCGGAAGTGAAGGACGGATGGGCGATTTCCTGCCAGTTCCCGATGTACTGACCCACCTCCGCGGGACGTGGCGGGTTCTGCGATCCGTACGGGATCTCGCGAGCGGGGCGGAAGGCCGGTTCACGGGGACGACTGTTTTCAGCCCGCTGGACGACGGCGGTCTCCTCCAGCGGGAGACCGGAACTTTCGTCTGGCAGGGCGTCCCGCGCCCCGCCGAACGCACTCTGCGCTTCCTGCCGGGCCCCGCCCCCGGCACGGCGGACGTCCGCTTCGCCGACGGGCGCCCCTTCCACGACCTGGACCTGACCACCGGCCACTGGCGCACGGACCACCCCTGTGTCGCCGACCTCTACCGGGGCGAGTTCGAGGTGTACGACGTGGACCGCTGGCGCACGACCTGGCGGGTCGGCGGCCCCGCGAAGGACCAACTCCTGGTCACCGACCACACCCGCGAGCACACTCCCTGAGCCCCGCCCGCTGAGCCACTCAGCCGCTGAGCCGCTGAGCCCGTCTACTGCGTGGCACCCAACCGCAGGTTCCAGCGGCCCGCGTGCCCGGCGACCGTGACCGTCGACAAGGGGCGGATGTCCATGTTCCAGTACGACGACGGCGGGGCCTTGAGCGCGTAGACGAGGGCGGCGCGCAGCACGGACGGCTCGGCCACGGCGACGATCCGGCCGCCCTCGCCCACCGGCCGGGTTTCGAGCCAGCCGCCTATGCGGGCGATGAAGGCGATCAGCGACTCGCCGCCGTGCGGTGTGGAGTGCGGGTCGGCGAGCCAGGCGTCCACGGCCGAGGGCTCCCGGGCCATGGCCTCGCCGAGCGTGAACCCGCGCCAGCGGCCCATGTCGCAGTCCCGCAGCGCGGGCTGGGCCAGCGGCGCGTAGCCGAGGGCGTCGCCGGTGGCCCGGGAGCGGGGCGTCGGCGAGCAGTAGCGCAGCTCGGCCGCCGCCAGCGGCACCAGCTCGTGGGCGGCGCGCTGCACCTCGTCCCAGCCGGCCTGGTCCAGCGGCCGGTCGTCCTCGAAACGTTCCGCGAGCAGCGAGGAGCAGCGCGCGGCGGCGACGAACGTGACCCGAAGAGGCATGCGGCGATGGTGGAACGGGGTACTGCGCAGGTCAAGAGGCGTTACTCAGGAGTTACCCGGGCCTGCGGGCCGCCCGTCACCGGGCCCGGCCGCTCACTCGAACACCAGCGCCATCCACCGGTCCGGCTCGGCGAGCGGCTCGAATCCGAGCTTCGTGTAGACACCGTGCGCGTCGTGCGTGGCGAGCAGAACGCGGCGCAGCCCGTACGGCCGCAGGTGCTCGCGCACGGCCGCGACCAGGGCGGTGCCGAGCCCCTTCCCGCGCGCCGAAGGGGCGACGTAGACATCGCAGAGCCACGCGAACGTGGTCCGGTCGGTGACCACCCGCGCGTACGCGACCTGCTCGCCCGAACCCGCCTCGTACACCCCGAAGTTGAGGGAGCCGCGGATCGCGCGCTCCTGCTTCTCGCGGGGGCGGCCGAGGGCCCAGTACGCGTCGGTGGACAGCCAGTGGTGGACCCGTCCGACGTCGAGGCGGTCGGGGTCGTCGGACAGCTCGTAGCCCTCGGGGAGGCCTTGGTTCGACTCGTCGTTCATGGCTGGACGTTCGCAGGCCAGGAGCCCTCTGTCGAACCGTTTACGGCCTCCCTCAGCCGCCGTACGCCTTCCACGATCTCGCCCGCCCCCGCCACCCCGGCGAAGCTCAGCCGCAGGTGCCCGGCCGGGGGTTCGGCGCTGAAGTAGGGGCGGCCGGGGGTGACGGCGACGCCCGCGCGGAGGGCGGCGGCGACCAACGCGGGTTCTCCCCCGGGGCCGAAAGCCTGGGAGGTGCCCCCAGTGCCGTCGGGGAGGCGCAGCCACAGGTGGTAGCCGCCGGAGGGGATGTGGGGCAGGGCGAGTTCGGGCAGGCGCAGGCGCAGCTCGGCGGTCAGTGTGTCCCGGCGGTTCTTCAACTCCCGTGAGACCGACCGGAGATGGCGGGGCCAGGCGGGCGAGCCGACGAGTTCGAGGGCGGCCTCCTGGAGGGGGCGCGGGACGAAGAAGGTGTCGACGACCTGGATGGCGCGCAGCCGTTCCAGGACCGGGCCCCGGGCGGCCAGGGCACCCACCCGGAAGCTGGGCGAGGTCGCCTTGGTCAGCGAGGAGACGTGCACGACGACACCGTCGGGGTCGTCGGCCGCCAGCGGCCTGGGCAGTGGTCCGGCGTCCTCGTGCACGAGCCGGCGGACGAAGTCGTCCTCCACGACGAAGGCGCCCGCCTCGCGGGCGATCCGCAGCACCTCGCCCCTGCGGTCGGCCGACAGGACGGCCCCGGTGGGGTTCTGGAAGAGCGGCTGGCAGACGAATACGCGGGCGCCGGACGCCTTGAACGCGTCGGCGAGCAGAGCGGGTCTGACCCCGTCCGCGTCCATCGGCACGGGAACGGGCCGCAGCCCGGCCGCCCGTGCGATGGCCAGCATGCCCGGATAGGTGGGCGATTCGACCAGCACGGGCGCGCCGGGCGGCGCGAGGGCGCGCAGGGCGGTGGTCAGGGCGGACTGGCCGCCCGCCGCGACGATCACCTCGGCGGCGGTGATCGCCCCGCCGATGCTCCGCGCGAACCACTCACGCAGCTCGGGCACCCCCTCGACGGGTGGCCGCGCCCACACCCCGGGCCGTCGCCCGGCCCGCGACAGGGCCGCGCCCATCGCCTGCTCCGGCTGCAGGGACGGGTGCAGATAGCCGCCGTTGAACTCGATCACGCCGGGCGGTGGGGAGGCGAGCGAGACCAGCACTCCGGAGGCGTCCACCGTGCGGGGCGACGGCTCGGCGCTGCCGTCCGCGCTCAGCGCGACCTCCTGCCAGGACGTGTCCCCCACGGGTGCCGCCCGGCGCTCACGAGGGCTCGCGCGGAAGGCCCCCGCGCCGGGCCGGGTCACCACGAGCCCCTCGGCGGCCAGCTGCGCCAGGGCCCGCGAGACGGTCACCGGGCTCACCCGGAACCGCTCGACGAGCACCCGGCTCGACGGCAGCTTTCCACCGGGCGAGTAGCGGTCCAGCTCCTTCCGCAGGCGTTCCGCCAGTTCCGCGACACTGCTACGCTCATGCATGAGAGCAGAGAGTAGCGCTATCGTCCGGAGTTCAGTAGCGATCCCGGCCGCGGAGACCGCAACCGGCCCGGCCGCGCCCGACCACCGCCCCCGCACCGGCGGCACCCTCCAGGCAGCCCTCGGCGTCACCGCGTTCTCGCTCACCTTCCCCGCCACCGCCTGGGGCCTGGAGGGCTTCGGGGCCTGGTCCCTCGTCGCCGTGCGCAGCGCCCTCGCGGCGGTGATCGCGGGGAGTTGCCTGCTGGCCCTGCGGATACCGCTGCCCGACCGTCGGCACTGGGCGGGGCTCGCGGTCGTGGCCGCCGGAGTGGTCGTCGGTTTCCCCCTGCTCACCACGCTCGCGCTCCGGACCTCGACCACCGCGCACGCCGCCGTCGTGGTCGGTCTGCTGCCGCTGACGACCGCCCTGTTCTCGGCGCTGCGCATGGGCACCCGCCCCTCACGCACCTTCTGGACCGCCGCCCTCGCCGGAGCCGCCGCCGTCCTCGCGTTCACCGTGACCCAGAGCGGCGGCGCCCTCACCACGGCCGACCTCTACCTCTTCGCCGCCCTGCTGGTGTGCGCGGCCGGCTACACCGAGGGCGGCCGGCTGGCCCGGGTGATGCCCGGCTGGCAGGTCATCGGCTGGGCCCTGGTGCTCTGTCTGCCGCTGAGCGTGCCGGGCGCGCTGCTGGCCCTGTCGTACGAGCCGGTCCAGCTGACCGCGCACAGTGTCGCCGGGCTGCTGTGGGTGGCGGCCGGGTCGCAGTTCCTGGGGCTGGTGGTCTGGTACCGGGGCATGGCGGCGATCGGCATACCGAAGGCCAGCCAGTTGCAGTTGGCACAGCCCCTGCTCACACTGGTGTGGTCGGTGCTGCTCCTCGGCGAGCAGCTCACCCCGGCCGCGCCCCTGACGGCCGCCGCCGTGCTGGTCTGCATCGCGGTCACCCAGCGCACCTCCGCCTGAGGACGCCGGAGAACCCGTACGCACACCGGTCCAACCGGCGTCGCCCGCAATAGACTGCGGTCACGGACCGCCACTCCCGTGCGAGACGAGGAGGCCCCCGATGCAGGCAGCTGTAGGCGACACCCTGCTGGTGCACGGCAGGACCGTCGGGCACCACGACCGGACCGCGCAGGTCCTGGAGGTGCTCGGCCAGAACGGGAACCCGCCCTACCGGGTCAGGTTCGAGGACGACGGGCACGAGGCGCTGATGGCCCCGGGCCCGGACACCGTCGTCCGTCACCCCGGGGACCCGAGGTAACCATCCCCGTCCGTCCCCCCGGTTCCGTCAGCGCGGTGGATCCGCCGGCCGCTGGTAGTGGTCGGCGACCACGCGTGCCATCGCGCCGATCGTGTCGAGCCGGACCTCCTTGGCCGAGAAGAAGACATGTCCGCGCGCTTCCGGGACGTCGCGGGCCAGGGTGAGGTGCTTCGACAGCTCGGCGGGGTCCTGCCAGGCCGCGGGCTGCGCCGGATCGCCCGCCTTGTACAGGGCCTCCCCGATGTACAGCCGTGTCCCGCTGTCCCGGGCGGTCTCCGCCCACCAGGGCAGCAGCTTGGCGTAGTCGGCGGCGGCGAAACCGATGTTCCAGTACAGCTGCGGCACGATGTAGTCGATCCAGTTCTCCCTGACCCATTTCCGGGTGTCCGCGTACAGGTCGTCGTACGTCTGCACGCCCGCCCGGGTGTCCGAGCCGGCCGGGTCGGTCACGGCGTTGCGCCACACCCCGAAGGGGCTGATCCCGAACTGGGTGCCGGGGCGGATCACCTTGATCTCCGCCGCTGTCTCCCGCACCAGCCGGTCGATGTTGTCGCGCCGCCAGGCCGCCCGGTTGGGGAAACTCCCGCCGTGCTGGTCGTACGCCGCGTCGTCGTCGAAGGTCTGGCCCGCCACGGGGTACGGGTAGAAGTAGTCGTCGAAGTGCACGGCGTCGACCGGGTACTTCCGTACGGCGTCGAGCATGGCCGTCCGTACGAAGGCGCGGACGGCGGGGATGCCGGGGTTGTAGTAGAGCTTGCCGCCGTAGGGGACGACCCAGTCGGGGTGCCTGCGGGCCGGGTGCGAGGCGACGAGACGGGTCGGGTCGGTGTGGTTGGCGATCCGGTACGGGTTGAACCAGGCGTGCAGTTCGAGGCCCCGGGCGTGGGCCTCCTCGACGGCCGTGGCCAGCGGGTCCCACCCGGGGTCCTGGCCCTGGGTGCCGGTGAGGTACTGGGACCAGGGCTCGTGCGGGGAGGGCCAGAGCGCGTCGGCGGTCGGGCGGACCTGGAAGATCACCGCGTTGAGGCGGCGCTCCACGGCGGTGTCGAGGTGGGCGAGGAGTTCGGCGCGCTGCTCTTCGGCGGTCAGACCGGGCGCGGAGGGCCAGTCCCGGTTGACGACGGTGGCCAGCCACATACCGCGCAGCTCGCCCTCGGCCGCCCTGCGGCGGGGGCTCGGCTCACCACCGGCGATGGCGGTGCCGGCCACCACCCCGCCCGCTGCCACGAGTGTCGTCACGGCGGTCGTCCAGAACGCCCGTCGTGACATCCGTGGCTTCCGATGCATCGTCGTACCTCCGTGTACCGCGTCCCGCGTGTCCGCCCCGTCGCGGACCGTTCCCGGGCCAGCCTTCCATGGGACACCCGGAATACTGATCAGTAGGCGTCGCGGGTAACGTGCAGGTTTGGCGCAGTCCCACACCCGGGGTATCTGCCAGGCACGTAGACCAGTGAAAGGGACGATGTGACGGACTTCCCAACGGGAGATCTCGCACGAGTCGGAGTCGTGGGCTGCGGCCAGATGGGAGCGGGCATCGCCGAGGTGTGCGCCCGCGCCGGACTGGACGTGAAGGTCGCCGAGACCAGCGGCGAGGCTCTGGAGATCGGCCGTACCCGGCTGTTCAACTCCCTGTCCAAGGCGGCCGAGCGCGGCAAGATCACCGAGGCGGAGCGGGACGAGACGCAGGCGCGCCTGAGCTTCACCACTGACCTCGGCGAGTTCGCCGACCGTGACCTCGTCATCGAGGCGGTCGTGGAGAACGAGCAGGTCAAGACCCAGATCTTCCAGGTGCTCGACCAGGTGGTGACCCGCCCGGACGCGATCCTCGCCTCGAACACCTCCTCCATCCCGCTGGTGAAGCTCGCGGTCTCCACCTCGCGGCCCGACCATGTCATCGGCATCCACTTCTTCAACCCGGCCCCGGTGCAGAAGCTCGTCGAGCTGATCCCGGCGCTCACCACCTCCGAGGGCACGATCAGCCGGGCGCAGCTGTTCGCCGAGAAGGTGCTCGGCAAGCACGCCGTGCGCGCCCAGGACCGCTCGGGCTTCGTCGTCAACGCGCTGCTCGTGCCGTATCTGCTCTCCGCGATCCGGATGTTCGAGTCGGGCATCGCGGGCCGCGAGGACATCGACAACGGCATGGAGCTGGGCTGCGCCCACCCGATGGGCCCGCTGAAGCTCTCCGACCTGATCGGCCTGGACACCATCGTGTCCATCGCCAACAGCATGTACGAGGAGTACAAGGAGCCGCTGTACGCCGCTCCCCCGCTGCTCCAGCGCATGGTGGACGCGGGCAGGCTCGGCCGGAAGTCGGGGTCGGGCTTCTACGCGTACGCCTGATCACGCACGGTCAGTCACCTCGTCCCGCACGCACGGGCCCGGCACCGAGAACGGTGCCGGGCCCGCCGTATTCACACACCGTGTGCGCGGCGGACACGCATATGCCGCTCGCACACTCTCCCCACGCGCCCACCAGGCGAGTTGACTTCACGTGCGCATGCAAGGGATGGGATGACTACAGAAAGGAGCGGCTCGTGGCCATCGACCCCGAGCATCCCGTGCACCACGGCGAACTCGCAGAGTTACGCCGCCGCCTGGATGTGGCGCACACACGCGTCGAAGGAGGGCTGACCCTGCTGAGCCACCGCGCCGAACAGAGCGCCAAGGATCTGGACGACCTGAACACCCGGGTCGTCACCCTGGAGCACGCCCGCTGGCCCCTGCCCGCGGTGGCGGCCCTCACGGCACTGGGTGCCCTGGTGGTGTCCGTCTGGCAGGCACTGGGCCGTTAGCGCCCGCACCGGCCTTCCGGGCGGGACGCGACGGGGGATTCAGGGCTTGGCGTCCTGCCCGAGACGCAGGTGGTGCAGCAGGAGCAGCGCGGCCGCCATGTTGGCGGCCGGGACCTCGCCGCGGGCGACCAGGTCGGGAACGAGCTTGAGGGGAACCCATTCCCTGCGGTCCGACTCGAAGTCGTCCACCGGGTGACCGACATACGCGCCCTCGTCGGCCCAGTAGATGTGGTGCCGAGCGTCGGTGAGCCCGTTGGAGGGCTCGACACTCATCAGGTGACGCAGGGGTCCCGGCCGCCATCCGGTCTCCTCCTCCAGTTCACGGGCGGCCGCCTCGGCGATGGCTTCGCCGTCCTCGACGACGCCCGCCGCGAGCTCCCACCCCCAGCTGTCGGTGATGAAGCGGTGCCGCCACAGCAGCAGCACCTCGTTCGCCTCGTTGATCACGGTGGCCACGGCAACGGGCCGCAGCTGGATGAGGAAGTGATCGAGGTGCCGACCGTCCGGCAACGCGACATCTGCGAGATTGACGCTGAACCAGCGGTTCGAGTACACAGTTTGTTCGCTCAGTTTCGTCCACTGCACGGTTCTGCCACCTTCCGCCGAGTAAGTGGCAATATCGCAGCAGGAGCTTTGTGACAGGAGGCGCACGGCCGGTGCATGGCCGCGCCCGGCGGTGGTGTCAGAGCGGTACGCGCAGTGCTCCGTCGATGAGTTCGGCGGCTTCGGAGGTCCCCGCGCAGCCGCTGCGCACGAGGTGTTCGCGTACCGCCCGGAGTCTGTCACGCAGACGCATGGACTCCATTCCGCGCGCCCACTCGGCCATCTCCACGGCGGTGGCCACCGCCTTGTCCGCGTTGCCCTGCCGCAGCTCGATCTGGCTGAGCATCGCGAGCCGGTGCACCCGCCCCCGGTCGTGCGCCGGGGTGTCGACGGCCGCCACGGCGTGCTCCGCCGCCGCCGTCAGGTCGCCGAGGCTGAGCAACGCCTCCGCCACCTGTACGTTCACCAGGCCTGGTTGGACATAGCCGGTCTCATCGGGTTCGTACCCGCGCCGGATGCGCTCGGCGGCCTGCTCGGCCCGCCGGATGCAGGACAGCGCACTCGTGCCGTCGCCCAGGTGCGCGTACGCCTTCGCCTGCATCGCGTAGAGGTCGGAGGCGAGCGCCGGTGTGATGTGTTTGCCGGCCGTACGGAGCGCCGCCTCGGCGAAGGCGACGGCCTGCCGGTGCTCCCGCATGAACAGCGACTGGTTGACGAGGAGCGCGATGACATACGCCCCGAGCCCCCGGTCCCCGCTGGCCTTCGCCAGCCGCAGCGCCTGGTGGAAGTAGCGCTGGGCCAGACCGTGGGCGTCGGAGTCGTACGCGCATATCCCGGTGATCGCCACCAACCCCCCGGTGGCCCGGTGCAGTTGGCGCCCGGTGGCGTCGGTGTAGCTGCCCCGCAGCAGGGGCGCGGCCTCGGCGTTGAGGAACCCGACGATCCGGGTGCGGGTGGCCACTCCCCCGGCCTTGCGGTACATCTGCTCGTAGTGCGTACGGGCCGCGCGCAGCATCTCGATGTCGGCCATGCTGACGCGATGCCGCCCGCCCCGGGACACATCGACGTCCTCCGGCGGGTTCTCCCACTCCCAGACGGGCATCACGGCGGGCGTCCCGGTGACGGCGGGGGCGCCGAGGACATGGGGGCGCTGCTGTTCGTCGGAGCGCCACAGGGCGGTGGCGCGCTCCACGAAGCCGGAGAGTCCGGCGCCGTGCGAGGAGATCAGCTCGCCGGGCACGCCGAGCCCGATGTCGTCGAGGGTGACCGTCCGGTGCAGCCGTCCGGCGAGCACCTCACAGATCAGGTCGGGCACCTGGCCGCGTGGCCGCTGCCCCTTCAACCACCGTGCCACGGCGGTGTGTTCGTACCTGAGCGCCAGTCCCCGGGCCCGGCCCGCCTGGTTGACGTGCGCGGCGAGACCGGCGTGCGAGATACCGGCCTCGTCGAGGATCGCGTCGAGCAGGGTGTTGGGCTGCATGGGCCCTCCGGTGGCTCGGTGGGGGCGTTTCGCAGCGTACCCCTTGCCGGGGGGAATGGGGGCGACTACGGGGTGGGAGCTACAGGTGGGGTGTCGACGGGTGTGTGGGGGCTGGTCGCGCAGTTCCCCGCGCCCCTGAAGACGGCCGCGCTCCTGATCACCCTGTCGTTGCGGAGTACCAGTATCGCGATGTCGTCCTTGGGCCTTCCTCCTGCGTGGCGGAGGAGTTGGGTGAACACTGCGCGGAGCACGAACTGAGGGGAGATCGGGCGGCCCTTCACGGCTTCCGCCAGCGCGCCCGCCAAGGGAAAGAAGCGACCCTGTCCGTCCCTCGCGTCCTCCACCCCGTCCGTGTGGAGGAACAGCGCCTCGCCGGGGAGGAGGTGGCCGCACGGTGTCGGTGGTAGTTCGGCGGGCAGCGGGAAGAGGCCCAGCGGGGGGAGCGGGTCGGCGTGGGCCACGATTTCCGCCCGGCCGCCGCTGAGCAGGTAGGGCCAGGGGTGGCCGCAGTTGAGGGCGTGGAGTGCGCCGTCGGGGGCGATCTCCAGGAGGAGGACGGTGACGAACTCCTCGGTGTCCTCGGCGCGGGCGCCGGCGCGGAGGTGGCGGGCGAGGGCGCGGTCGAGGCGGGTGAGGACTCCGGCGAGTTCGGCCTCGTCGTGGACGGCCTCGCGGAAGCTGCCGAGGACGGCGGCGACGGTGCCGACGGCGGCGAGGCCGTGACCCCGTACGTCGCCCATCACCACACGTACGCCGTGCTCGGTGGCGATCACCTCGTACAGGTCGCCGCCGACGCCCGCGCCCCGGTCGGCGGAGAGCTGTGCGGCGGCGGTGGCCAGCCCGTCGACCCGGGCGGGCAGGGGCCGCAGCAGCACGCTCCGCGCGGCGCCCGCGGCCTCGCGCGCCTGCCGCACTTCCCGCAGCATCACCTGCCTGACGTGCAGCATCAGCCCGGTGCCGACCGCGAGGACCATGGCACCGCCGACGACCCGGGCCCCGACCAGCGCCCTGCGCACGGGCCGCCGCCGACGGGCCCCAGCCCTGATTCGAATCATGCCGTTGGCCCCCCATCAGGCCCGGACAGCGCGAACGGCCCCGAGAGGCCGGTCCGATTCTGTCCACCGGATGCCCGGATAGGGGAGATCACCCAAAATTGTCACCCAAATGAGTGAGGTGACCGCAGGGAGGCCGATGGAGCCCCGAGAGGGGCAGGGGGCAAGGGGCTTGCCCCCTGCCCCCTGTCCCCAGGGGCGCGTGGAACTGCGCGACCAGCCACGACGAACCCGCAGCCGCCAACCAAACGCAGTCCCCCCACCCCTCAGGCGCCCTAACTCCGCAGAACCGCCCCGGTCCGCTCGCCCGCGAGGGCCACCGCCGCGTCCCGAGCCGCCGAAGCCTCATCCACGGTCAGCGTCCGGTCCCCGGCCCGGAAGCGGAGCGCGTACGCCAACGACTTCCGCCCGTCACCGAGCTGCTCCGCGTTCTCGTAGACGTCGAACAGCCGGATGCCCTCAAGGAGTTCACCGGCCCCCTCGCGCAGCGCGGCCTCCACGTCGGCGTGCGGCACGAACGCGTCGACCACGAGCGCGACATCCTGGGTGGCGACGGGGAACGAGGAGATGCTCGGCGCCTGCGGGGTGCCGTCCCCCACCTGCTCCAGGGCGTCCAGGTCGAGTTCCATCGCGGCGGCCCGGGCCGGCAGCCCGAGCGCCTTGAGCACACGCGGGTGCAGTTCACCGGCGTGGCCGACGACCCGCTCGGCGCCGTCGACGACGATCACGAACTCGGCGCACCGGCCCGGGTGCCAGGGACCGTACTGCCCCTTGCGGACGATCAGTTCGGCACCGGCCTCACGCGCGACCGTGCGCCCGGCCTCGATGGTGTCGGCCCAGTCGGCGGCGCGGCCCTTGCCCCACCAGCCGGCCTGCTCGCGGGCGCCGGCGACGACGACGGCGACGTGGCGCGGCTGCTCGGGCAGCGCGGCGTTCAGCGTCGCGATCTCCTCGTCGGTGGGCCGGCGGTCGACCGGCGGCGCGACGGCGACGCGCCGCTCCTCGCGCGGGAGGAACACCAGGCCGGTCTCGAACAGGGCCAGGTCGTGCGAGCCCCGGCCGTCGTTGCGCCGCAGCGCGCCCAGCAGGCCCGGCAGCAGCGACGTACGGAGCGCGGGCTCCTCGTCGTTGAGCGGGTTGGTCAGCTTGACGACACGGCGGGCCGGGTCGTCGGCGTCCAGACCGAGCTGGTCGAAGACCTGCTCGCCGATGAACGGGTAGTTCGGCGCCTCGACGTACCCGGCGCCGGCCAGCGCCCGGCCGACCCGGCGGTGCAGCCGCTGCCGGTGCGTGAGGCCTCGGCCCGAGGGGGGCTTGGGCAGCGTGGAGGGCAGGTTCTCGTAGCCCTCCAGGCGGATGACCTCCTCGGCGAGGTCGTTGACCTCGGTGAGGTCGGGCCGCCAGGACGGGACGGTGACGATCAGCTCGTCCTGCCCGTAGACGTCGCAGCCGACCTCCTGGAGGCGGCGTACGACGGTCTCGCGGCCGTAGGTGACGCCCGCGACCTTGTCCGGGTGGTCCGCCGGGACGGTGATGGTGTGGGGCGCGGACGGGGCGATCACCTCGGTGACGCCCGCGTCGGCGGTGCCGCCCGCGAGGAGCACCAGCAGGTCGACGGTGCGCTGGGCGGCGGCAGCGGCGGCCTGCGGGTCGACGCCGCGCTCGAAGCGGCGGGACGCCTCCGACGACAGCTTGTGCCGGCGGGCCGTACGCGCGATGGCGACCTGGTCGAAGTGGGCGGCCTCGATGACGACGTCGGTGGACGCGTTCTCGACGTCCTCGTGGTCGGCGATCTCGGTGTCGGCGCCGCCCATGACACCGGCGAGGCCGATGGGGCCGCGCTCGTCGGTGATCACCAGGTCCTCGGCGTGCAGCTTCCGCGTGACGCCGTCGAGGGTGACGATCTTCTCGCCCTCCTCGGCCCGGCGGACGCCGATCGTGCCCTGGACGAGGGAGCGGTCGTAGGCGTGCAGGGGCTGGCCCAGCTCCATCATCACGTAGTTGGTGATGTCGACGGCGAGCGAGATCGGGCGCATGCCGACCTTCTGCAGCCGGCGCTTCAGCCAGATCGGGGAGCGTGCCTCGGGGTCGAGGCCGGTGACGGTGCGGGCGGTGAAGCGGTCGCAGCCGAGCGGGTCGGAGACCTGGACGGGGTGGCCGAAGGCGTTCGGGCCGGGGACGTCCAGGAGCGCCGGGTCGCGCAGCGGCAGGCCGTAGGCGATGGCGGTCTCGCGGGCGACGCCCCGGATCGACAGGCAGTCGCCGCGGTTGGCGGTGACGGCGATGTCGAGGACCTCGTCGACCAGCTCCAGCAGCTCGACGGCGTCCTTGCCGACCTCGGTCTCCGGCGGCAGCACGATGATGCCCTTGGTGCCGTCGTCGCCCATGCCCAGCTCGTCGCTGGAGCAGATCATGCCGTGCGAGTTGCGGCCGTAGGTCTTGCGGGCGGAGATGGCGAAGCCGCCGGGCAGTTCGGCGCCGGGCAGGACGACCACGACCTTGTCGCCGACCGCGAAGTTGCGGGCGCCGCAGACGATCTCCTGGGGCTCACCGGTGCCGTTGGCGGTGCCGACGTCGACGGTGCAGAAGCGGATCGGCTTCTTGAACTCCGTCAGCTCCTCGATGGTCAGCACCTGACCGACGACGAGGGGGCCCTTGAGTCCGTCGCCGAGCTGCTCGACCGTCTCGACCTCCAGGCCGGCGGAGATGAGCTTGGCCTGGACGTCACGGCCGGTCTGGGTGGCAGGCAGGTCGACGTACTCCCGCAGCCAGGAAAGCGGGACGCGCATCAGATCTCCATCCCGAACGGCCGGGTGAACCGGATGTCACCCTCGACCATGTCTCGCATGTCTTCGACGTTGTGGCGGAACATCAGCATCCGTTCGATGCCGAACCCGAAGGCGAATCCGCTGTACTTCTCGGGGTCGACACCGCAGGCGGTGAGGACCTTGGGGTTGACCATGCCGCAGCCGCCCAGCTCGATCCAGCCCTCGCTGGAGCAGGTGCGGCAGGGGCGGTCGGGGTTGCCGACGGACTCGCCGCGGCAGACGTAGCAGACCATGTCCATCTCGGCGGACGGCTCGGTGAACGGGAAGAAGTTCGGCCGCAGCCGGGTCTTCATGCCCTCGCCGAACAGCGCCTGGACCATGTGGTCCATGGTGCCCTTGAGGTCGGCCATGGTGAGGCCCTCGTCGACGGCCAGCAGCTCGACCTGGCGGAAGACCGGGGTGTGCGTGGCGTCCAGCTCGTCGGTGCGGTAGACGACGCCGGGACAGATCACGTACACCGGCAGCTCGCGACTCAGCAGGGAGCGGATCTGCACGGGCGAGGTGTGGGTGCGCAGCACTACACCGGACTCGGTGCCGCCCTCCGGGCCCTGTACGAAGAAGGTGTCGGCCTCGCCGCGGGCCGGGTGGTCCGGGCCGATGTTGAGGGCGTCGAAGTTGAACCACTCGGCCTCGACCTGCGGGCCCTCGGCGACCTCGTAGCCCATGGCCACGAAGACGTCCTCGATGCGCTCCGACAGCGTGGTGAGCGGGTGGCGGGCGCCGACCGGTACCCGGTCGTAGGGCAGCGTGACGTCCACGGCCTCCTCGACCAGCACCCGGGCGTCGCGCTCGGCCTCCAGCTCGCTCTGGCGGGCGGCGAGGCCCTTGTTGACCGCGCCCCGGGCCTGGCCGACCAGCTTGCCCGCGGCGGCCTTGGCCTGCGGGGGCAGGGCGCCGATCTCGCGGTTGGCGAGGGCCAGCGGGGAGGTGCCGCCGGTGTGGGCGACCTTGGCCTCCTGGAGGGCGTCGAGGGAGTCCGCGGCGGCGAAGGCGGCGAGCGCCTCGTCCCGCATGCGCTCGATCTCTTCCGGTTTCAAGGCCTCGACCTCTACCGGGTCGTACGACTTATTCGGTGCCGACATCTCTTCCCGTGCTTCCGATTGGGTGGCGGATGGTCCCCGTGACCGGCGCTCAGGGCCGTGTGCAGGACACAAAGGTGCCAATGGCCGAGTCTAACGGGGTGGAGGTGGACGAACGCGCCCGCAGGCTGCTCAGGCCAGGTAGGCCGGAGCGCTCACGGGCAACGTAAATCGGAACTCGGCGCCGCCGCCGGGGGCGCGTCCGACGGTGATGGTGCCGCCGTGGGCCTCGACGATGCCCTTGACGATGTACAGCCCGAGACCGGTGCCGCCGCGCTTGCTGCCCCGCCAGAAGCGGGTGAAGACGCGGTTCATGGACTCCTCCGGGATGCCACTGCCCTCGTCGCTCACCGTGACCGACGTACCGGTGTCCTCCCCCTCCCGGGGGGACGCCGTGGGCGTGACGTCAATGGTGACGGTTCCCTCGCCGTGCCGCACCGCATTTTCGATCAGGTTGCTCAGCACCTGGTCGATCTTGTCCGGGTCGGCCCACAGATCGGGCAGCGGCTGCTCGATCCGCGCCAGGAACCGGTCGGCGGGCTGCCCGGCGGCGACATACGCCTGGATGTGCCGGCCGACGGCCGCGCCTATGTCGACGGGCTGCCTGCGCACTTCCAGCCGCCCGGAGTCGATCCGCGAGATGTCGAGCAGTTCGGCGATGAGCCGGGTGACCCGGTTGGCGTCGGCGTCGACGGTCTCCAGCATCAGCTTCTTCTGGTCGTCCGTGAACCGCTCCCACTTGGCGAGCAGGGTCGCGGTGAACCCCTTGACCGAGGTCAGCGGCGACCGCAGCTCATGGGCCACGGTGGCGATCAGCTCGGCGTGGCTGCGCTCGGTGCGGCGCCGGGCCTCGGTGTCGCGCAGGGAGACGACGACCCGGCGGACGGGCCCCGTCGGCTCCGTACGGAGGTAGCGGGCCGATACGAGGACCTCGCGCGCCCCGGGCAGCAGCAGATTCCGCTCGGGCTGTCCGACCCGGATGGCGAGCCCCCCGTACGGGTCGGTCAGCTGCCACCAGCGGCGGCCTTCGAGGTCTTCTAACGGAAGGGCCCATTCGAGGGGGCGGCCGAGGGCGTCGGCGGCGGGGGTGGCGGTGATCCGGGCGGCGGCGGCGTTGAAGCAGATCACGCGGCCGTTCTCGTCGGCCACGACCAGTCCGTCGGGGAGGTCGTCGGGGTCGATGCCCAGCTCGGCGAGGTCACCCTGCCGGGCCGCGGATGTGGCGAGCACGTCCCGTGCCCCCCGTGCGCTGCTCGTGCCGACCCTCATCCCCGTACCCCACCTCTCGCGTTGTGCAGTGGGCCCCCGAGCCCGTCACCCTACTAGCTGGGCGTGACGGTGCGGCACCCTCCGAAGGCGCGCTGCGCACGGGCGGACGCATAGAGACATACGGCGGCGGCGGTCGCCAGGTTCAGGCTCTCCGCCTTTCCGTGGATCGGCACGCGGACGACGGCGTCGGCCAGTCCCCGCGTCTCCTCCGGCAGCCCCCAGGCCTCGTTCCCGAACACCCAGGCCGTGGGGCCGCCCATGGTCCCCTTGTCCAGCTCGTCGTCGAGGTCGTCCCGCCCGGCCCCGTCGGCGGCGAGGACGCGTACGCCGGTGCCCTTGAGCCCGGCGACGGCCTCCTCGACGGGCACCCCCACGGCCACCGGCAGATGGAACAGCGATCCGACGGAGGCGCGCACGGTCTTGGGGTTGTAGAGGTCCACGGACGCGTCGGTGAGGACGACCGCCTCGGCTCCGGCGGCGTCGGCGCAGCGCAGTACGGTGCCGGCGTTTCCGGGGTCGCGGACGTGGGCGAGGACGGCGACGAGCCTCGGCCGTGCGGCGAGGATCTCGTCGAACGGGGTGTCGAGGAACCGGCAGACCCCGACGAGGCCCTGGGGGGTGACGGTGGTGGAGATGTCGGCGATGACCGTCTCGTCGGCGAGGTGCACGCGGGCGCCGGCGGCGTGGGCCTGCGCGACGATGTCCTCGTACCGTTCCGCCGCGTCGACCGTGGCGAACAGCTCGACCAAGGTGTCCGCGTGTCCGGCGGCCTCCCGCACGGCCTGCGGGCCCTCCGCCAGGAACAGCCGGTCCTTCCCCCTGAAGTTCCGCTTCGCGAGCCGGCGGGCCGCGGCGACGCGGGCGGAGCGGGGGGAGATCAACTCGGGGGCGGGCATCGGTCACCTTCGGATCGGAGAGCTCGGGGGTTCGGTTCGTCGGCGAGTGCGGGTCCGGTGGGGGCGGGCCGCGCAGTTCCCCGCGCCCCTGAAAAAGCAGGGGCTGCGCCCCGTGCTTTTTCAACGGCCCGCAGGGGCCGTTGCTTCTAGGGGCG